>CAYHRX010000468.1:0-3216 GCA_964359075.1 uncultured Chitinophagales bacterium | reverse complement strand
TAGTCTTAAGGGACTAATTTCTGAAGGGGGCATATTGTCACATCTATCAATAATGCAGGCACGCCGATTGCCGGCATCACGACAGACTTCGATGGTCAGGCTCGGAGTGTAACAACACCGGATATTGGCGCTGATGAGTTTGGTGGAGTCGCAATTACGCATGACATTGGTGTCATATCATTGCAGGAAGTAGTTCCGCCAGGTGCACTGTTGGACAACATGGGCAACGCTCATAGTGCTGCGTTTGAATCGGCTTCAGACGTTACGCCAGTTACCGCTTCTTCTGAGGTGACAGCTGAAGGAGCAGTGATACAAAAATTAAACGGGGACGAAATTCTCTTTGAAGTTCTTGCCGACACAGTGAAGTTCCGTGCTCTGGTAAGAAACTTTGGAACACTTCCCGAAACAACCTACCAGGTCCGTTGGACACTGGACGGCACCGTGCAAGCGACTTTGAACAATCCACGCATCCTCGGAGTTGGAGGCAGGGACACACTCCTCTTGCAATGGAATAACGCTGCACCGGGTACCCATCTTTTGAAAGCATGGACGTTGCTTGCTGCTGATCAGAATCGGGTGAATGATACAACGTCAATGACGATAATCGGTCCCGCTACGATTCCAGCCGGCATCTACAACAACGGACCCGTCATCACAGGTCGCGTAAGTGGAAGCGGTGTTGCTGCACCGGCAGGTTTCCGATGGAGTGAGTTACAGGCGGTCGGATCTGAAGCGAACAGTGGGCTTGGCTTCTCAGACGCTCGGAATTCATCTTCCAGATTCCGTCTTGCGGATGATTTCACAGTCCCTACCGGACAAACGTGGAGAATCGACAGCCTGGTCACCTACTCGTACCAACAATACGACCAGGGCTACGCAACGCCATTCACAAGCGCGAACGTCCGGGTCTGGCGCGGCACTCCCGATTCCGCCGGCAGCACAGTAGTCTTTGGCGATACACTTACGAATCGTCTCACGACATCCTACAACAGCAGAATCTACCGGATCTCGAACTCCACGACGCCGGCCCCTGGCACTCTGCCTGATTTCAGCAGAGTGCTCTATCAGAATACAATGTCGGCTGGAGTTACATTGGTTCCGGGAAGATATTTTATTGACTGGCAGACGGTAACCGACCTCAACAATAGTCATTTTTCACCAACAGTCACTGTTCCCAATCGCCGCGGTAACGCAGCATGGAACGCGCGACAGCGGGCGACGAACGGCGTATGGTCAAACGTACTCGACGCCGGAAACCCGAGTGCAGCGCCTGACTCGGCACAAGATTTCCCGTTCGTGTTGATTGGTGCAACCGGTGCTGTCGCGGCGCATGATATCGGTGTTGCATCAGCTGTACAACTTCCATCAGCGGACACCGTGCGGTTCCGAGCGTCAGTGTGGAACTTCGGCGCAAGTCCTGAAACAACCTACCAGGTTCGCTGGTCAATTGACGGTGCGGTGCAAGCGACAATCCCCAACTCGCGCATCCTTGCCGTTGGCGGCATTGATACCGTTCAACTAAACTGGACAGCGCCAACCCCCGGCAGCCATACTTTGCGCGCGTGGACGATCCTGGGAACGGACGCCAACCTCACAAACGATACTGTCACGGTGAGGTTCAATGTCAGCGCAGGTTGGACGTTCAACAACTCCGGCACGGGCAACGTGCTCAATTCCGTCAAGGCAGTTGATCGCAATGTCGGATGGGCTGGCGGCAACGCCGGAACCGTACTCCGCACCGTCGATGGAGGAATAACGTGGCGTTCTGTCGGGACCACGACAATCTCCGGAGATGTCTATGCAGTTGAGGCGCTTGACAGTACTACTGCATTCGTAACAACAACACCGAGTACTACGCGCATCTATCGTACAACGAACGGCGGAACAACATGGACATCTGTGTTCACGCAAACAGGCGGGTTCATTGATGCCATCAAGATGTACAACGCCACAACAGGTATTGCGCTCGGCGACCCCGTAACTGGCAAATGGACAATCTTGAAAACGACGAACGGCGGCGCGGCGTGGGCTCGCATTGCCACTGAACCAACCGCGATTGCAGGCCAAGCCGGGTTGAATAACTCGTTGGCCACGTTCGACACGACGCACATCTGGTTCGGGACCACAGCCGGAACGGTCTATCGCTCGACCGACGCAGGCTTGACATGGGCTTCTTCAGCAACAACGTTCACCGGACAAGTTGATGAAGTAGCGTTCAACGGGACGCAATTCGGAGTCGCTGGTGGACAAGATGCCGCATCACGCACAACCAATGGCGGCACTACGTGGACTGCCATCAACATCGGCGGGTCAGGATTTGTGCTTGGCCTCGCTGCGACTGGAAATAACGACTTCTGGGCAGCCCAAGGAGACAACGTCTATCGCAGCACGAATCGCGGTGCAACATGGTCCACATCGTACACCGGTACCATCGGGACTTTGAGGCATCTGGATTTCGTAGTGATTGGTCCAACAACGCGAGGATGGACAGTAAGCGCAACAGGTGGAATAGCTGCGGGGTTGTTGACCCTCACGGGAGTGAAGGAGGGAAACGACAGAGGCACTCCAACCTCCTTCGCGTTGGATCAGAACTATCCCAACCCGTTCAACCCAACAACAACGCTACGCTATGCGTTGCCAAAGGATGCACGGGTGAACCTCACCATTTACAACGTCCTCGGCCAGCGGATTGCAGTACTGAGCAACGAAGTACGAGCTGCCGGTTTCTATGATGTGCTGTGGAACGGCAGGAACGACTTTGGCTCTCAGGTAGCATCGGGTGTGTATTTCTACCGGATAGAAGCTCAACCTGTTGATGGCAGCGAAACTTTCACCAACTTGAAGAAGATGCTGCCGCTCAAATGACCCCTATGTATTGAGGAGGAATCCCGCCGCCTTGGGGCGGGACTATTACTCAAATAGTCTCTCCATACAAAGACCTGCAATTGTGCGAGCGCCTCATTTCCACAGAGGCGCTTTGTTTTTGGAAAGATGATTGTTTCCTGAATTCTTCCTACATTCGTCCATGAGTATGAACAACTGATCCACCCAACTCATTCGGAGGTCACGATGACATACACCTACGAGCAACTCCACAAGATGACAGTGGCGGAGCTGCGGAAGATCGCGGAGGGAATCCAGCACGATGCTGTGCATGGTTTCAGCACGATGCACAAGGAGAAGCTGTTGCCGGCCCTGTGCCTCGCCCTGGGGATT
>CAYHRX010000467.1:0-3218 GCA_964359075.1 uncultured Chitinophagales bacterium | reverse complement strand
CTCTTTGCGATCTCTGCGGTTAAATTCCTTTTTGATGGGTTCTCAACCGCGTCTCGAAGCCCGGTCGAAAAGCCTAACCGCAGAGCACGCGGAGGTCGCGGAGATAAAGATCTCTTCTTTTTGATTTCAATTTCAAGGTATTCCCTTCGCGTTCTCAGCGGCCTCTGCGGTTAGATTCTTTTTTGATGGGTTTTTGTCCGCGCTTCTCTTGTGCACGAGAACTGGCTGGCAATGGCCGGCAGCCAACGTCTTGCTAAACACGCCCGAAAGTATTACCATACCTCCCAATTCCCCTCCATCTGAAGGACCATTTTCTCCATAACAACACAGGTTGACCCGTTTTGATACTGGCTCGGCGTTGGTTCCTACTCACCCTATTCCTGTCTGTTGTTCTGCAGCCTCATCTTGGTTGGGCACAAACTGACTCGCTCCATACCCTTCCGCTTGTGTCAGCATGGGATGTCTCGTCTCCGGATTCGGTTCGCTTGTCTGGATCCCGAGAGTTCCTCCCGCAGTGGTACGATATGTTTGCCAATATCCCGCACGACTGGGTTCGGTGGGGCGAGGTGACGTTCACCGGGAAGAACATCCCGCTGTTCATCGGACTCACTGCCTCCACCGCTGCCCTTCTTGCGGCAGATGAAGACATCTGGCAGGCCTCAGACAAGTGGTACAAAGGCTCACGCACAATTGAGAAGGCGAGCGACTTTTTTGAGTTTTTTGGTGACGGCAAAGCGCAGTTCGGCATTGCTGCAGCGTTTGGCATCTACGGCTTCGCCGCAGAGGATAGTCGGGCGCTGCGCACCGCGAGCCAGACAGTTGAAGTGATTCTCGCATGCGGAGTTGTCGTTCAGGTGCTGAAACATGCCACAGGCCGCGAGAGCCCACTGGTGGCAACCGCACCGGCAGGGAAGTGGCGGTTCTTCCCCAACCCGATCGAGTACCACAAGCGCGTCCCCCAATATGATGCGTATCCTTCGGGACATGTCGCAACCGGGCTTGCGACTGTGACTGTTGTCGCTGAGAACTATCCTGAAGTAGGATGGATACGGCCTGTGGGCTACACACTCGTAGGCCTGCTCGCCGTTGCGATGGGCAACACTGGTATCCACTGGTACAGCGACTATCCCCTGGGGATCGCTCTCGGGTATTCGTTCGGCATGCTGGTTGCGCACCCGGAGGAGATGGGTCTCTCTGAGGACAAAGACCAGAATGGTGTGAAGCTCTCGATGTCGCCGATGATTAACCAGACGGGTGGTGGTATTCGTGTCACCATGAGGTTTTAGTCGGACAACGTGTCAAGAATGCGTCCCTTCCATACATCCGTTGTACTACTTCTTGCTCTCGGTGTGCACGGCACAAATGTGCGTGCGCAGGATGAGGAGTTCGATGCCGTGGATGCCTTTCTGCCGGTTGCTCCAATTCCGGTTGACACGCTCTCGTCCATCCGCAACGATCAATCTCTCCCGAACTGGTACGACTTTGTGGGGAACGTACCGCGTGACTTCGGTAAGTTTGCCGGTATCTCGGTAGACCCCAACAGTGTCCCGGCCATCGTGGGGATTACCGCGTTAACTCTCGGCCTCGTTGCCAGCGACCATGAAACGTATCGGCTGTCGAGCAGGATATATGAGTCGTCTCCAACTGCCACCTCAGTGTCTGACTTCTTTGTTTCTCTTGGCGACGGAAAATCCCAGATCATGCTCGCAGGCGCATTTGGCGTATTTGGCTTTGCTGCTTCGGATGGCCGGGCACTCCGCACAGCAAGCCAAACATTGGAGGCGTTGCTTGCGACCGGCTTGGTGGTTCAGATGCTGAAGCGCGTGACGGGGCGTGAGAGCCCGAGCGTCACCACTTCAGAACGGGGAACATGGAGGCCGTTCCCGAGTTTTGCGAGTTACAAGAAGCATCAATCAAGATACCACGCCTATCCCTCGGGGCACATTGCAACAACCATGTCAACGGTGACCGTGCTCATCGAAAACTACCCCGAACAACGCTGGCTCACACCTGTGGGTTACACTGTAGTTGGACTTGTGGGTATGGGATTGGTGAACAACGGCTGGCACTGGTACAGTGATCTACCGCTTGGAATTGCACTCGGGTACGTGTTCGGGAGAATCGTCTCGCATCCCGCAATGGACTACAGTTCAATCAATCCCACCGACATCAAGCTGAGTCTTGAGCCGATGATCAATGAGTATGGTAATGGCGTACGGCTGTCGGTACAGTTTTAGTTCATCCAACATTTCACCAAATGAGAAGGGAATGAGAAGGGAAAGATGATGAAGGTCTTGACGTACATCAACTCTGTTGCGTTCGTGGCGCTGATTGTTGTTGCATCGGGCTGCGGCAAGAAACAACCACCCCCCGGCCAGCAATTGACTCAACAGAATCCTTCTGCCGCAGCAGCCCACGATGTCAGCTCCGCTGGTAGTGTTCACTGGACTCGTCCAGAACAGTGGGCCGTGCAGCTACCACGCCAGATGAGGATTGCGACATACGGCGTTCCGGCGGCGGAAGGGGATGCTGAAGGCGCGGAATGCGCAGTCTTCTACTTTGGCAGCGGACAGGGCGGTGACGTGAATGCAAACATCGACCGGTGGGTCAGCCAGTTCGAGGGCGCCGGCAAGCCGGAGCAGTCATCAAAAGAAGTGAACGGACTGAAGGTGACGCTGGTGCAGATCGCCGGAACGTACCTGGCTCCCGGCGGGCCGATGATGCAATCGTCGGGAAAGAAGGAGAACTACCGTTTGCTTGGGGCCATTGTTGCCGCACCGGAAGGCATGGTATTCTTCAAGTTCACAGGTCCCGCAAAGACCATCGCTGCAGCAGAAGGTGATTTCAACTCGGTCATCAATTCGGTGGCAAAGCAGTAGTGTGCTTGTCATCCGTGGTCGGGCAGGGACGCCCGACCCACCAACATGCACAGTGGGACAGGCCTCCCTGCCTGTCCGAATAGCATTTTCAACAACCTGATAGATACCAATTGACCGTCATGTCAAAAGCCTGTCGACCTTCCCCGCAAACTCCACATCATAGCTGCTGATACCGCCGAGGTCGTGCGTTATCAGGTCGATGATGACTTTGTTATAGACGTTGAACCACTCGGGATGGTGGTTCATGCCTTCGGCGATCAGTGCAACGCTCGACATGAAGCCGAATGCCTGAACAAAATTCTTCAGCTTGAACTCCTTGTGCAGCTTGCCGTCTACCAA
>CAYHRX010000466.1:0-3222 GCA_964359075.1 uncultured Chitinophagales bacterium | reverse complement strand
CTCACATCGAAGATATTGTCATCTCCGCTCACCTGGGAGAAAACTTAGGGCCGCTACCTGAAGGTGGCAAGTACCTCGGGTTCATCTTCAGCAGGGCAGAGTCTCCTCTCCAGGTCGAGGCGGCGTTGCGAGACGCACATCGGCGGTTGGTATTTGTCATCACTCCAGGAGAAAGGGTACGATCAAATGGTATACAAGTCAGCTATTTACACAAGGAGATCAATTATGGAAGATCCAATTGTTGAGGCAAAGCCCGAAGTGGTGGATGAGATACGTATTACTCCACGGGCCGTTGAGGAACTCAGCCGAATCAAAGCACAGAACAGCATTCCTGACGGCTACGGCCTCCGGCTTGGAGTAAAGGGCGGGGGATGTTCGGGATTTACATACGTTTTAGCCTTTGACGAGAATACGAGAGAGGGTGACAAGACCCTCGATCTCCAAGGGATCAAAGTGTTCATCGACCCCAAGAGCCTTTTCTATCTTTCCGGGACAGAACTCGATTTCAGCGATGGTCTGGGCGGAAGGGGGTTTGTTTTCAACAACCCTCAGGCCACAAAGACGTGCGGCTGTGGGAGCTCCTTTGGCGTTTAGGTTTTTCGACGTTTGAAAGGGAGACTGAATCGAACGCCAGTTGCACTAACATTCGCCAGTCACATCTCGCAAGACTTTACGAACAACTGGACTGGAAAGGTCATTTGAGCATTCTTACATTTAAGACTTGATATTTGGATAAAGAGATATTATACTTCAAGTAAAGGAACCGCAACCTACCTCCGATAGACAGTTCGGGCTCTCTCCCGCGGCGGTTCTGTTTTTGGTTGCAGACGGCTCTTTGGATAGGCAAAAAGACCGGCACACGTAGTCGGTGCGACGGTTAACTGCGAAAAACCAACAGTGGCCGGGACTCACCGTGTGGTCAATCAATCGTTCGGTTGCAACATTTCGGTAGATGTGGTTTAACACAGGGGGATCTTGATATATTGGCCCCAGTTTCAAGTGAGCAGAAAGTGGCGCGAGCGAAATCCTTTCATCCTAGAAACGTTAAAATGAAGGAGTGAAGCGATATGAAAAAGATTCTAGCATTTTTGCTTTTCGTTCTGGGCTCCGTCGTTCCATTGACAGCTCAATCGAACAAGTGGTTCACTGTCTATTACCCGACATGGGCAATGGCGTCGCTTGGGAGCGCTCCTTATACAATCCCGCCGTCGGAGATAAGTTGGACGGGGATCACTCACGTTGTCCACTTCTTTTATAATGATAATGTCGATGCCAGCACGTCGCCATACTATACTATAATTACAAATCCCAACGATTCCATAACATATCAGTACAACGGAATCGCTAATCCTCTGTGTGGCCCTCCCTGTTGGACTGACTATCAGCAGCAGCTGATGACATATGCTCATCAGAACGGGGTGAAAGTTTTCGTAAACGTTAATGCGGTAAATGCTGCTCAGTTAAACCTTGTTGCGGCTGACCAGGCAAAGACAGATGTTTTTGTTAATGCTGTAGTGAGTTATGCCGAACGAAAAGGATACGATGGCGTCGAGATAGATTGGGAGGGTTATCAAACGCCAGTTGCTCCGAGAGCGGACGTTTCCCGCTTGATTGTCGCATTCAGAACCCGTATAGACCAGTCAGCAACAGTTCATTACCTTATTCTTTCGCCTCCTTCTACGGATCTGGATAGATACGATCCATTAGTAACCAATAGTAGGGTTGACCAGATCAACATGCAGCTTTATTGGGTGGCCTATGCGTGGAATCCAAATATCAATGCCAATGGTGCATGGTATGTTAATCCGTTGCATCAAGGAACTGGTTATCCCCAAGGTTTTGTTGCTTGGGCATTTGATGTCAATGGGCCTATACAATGGGCGTCCGCAGGTCACAATCCATTGAGATTAGCGGCAGGTGTTTCATCTTATGGCTGGGTGTTCAAGGGTACGGACCAACTCTACCAGGCATATGACCCTGGCCCTGGATATGCCAAATATCAAGATGCATTGCGTTTATTAAACAACGGAGGGGTGGATGGTTGGGACGACCAGAGGAAGGCCAATTATGTTTCTGGTACGGCCTTGAGAAGCGAGGGCAACACAGGCTGGGGACAGCCGGGTGTAGTGGCAGGACAGAAGTTTTTTGCGACTTATCAGACTCCACGTGCAATCCAAGAAGAGGTAGCGTGGATAAATGCGCAAGGGTTTGGTGGTATTATGATGTATGATCTGACAATGGATCTAGATGGGTCTAGGCCCTTCGGAGAAAGAAACCCACTGCACAATGCAGTCGTAAATGCCCTAGCGTCCCCAACTTCTCCTCCAGTTGCTCCGGCACTTGCTTCACCGTCAGATGGTGCGACGAGTGTATCGACGAGCCCAACGTTAAGTTGGAACTTATCTAGTGGAGCGACATGGTATCGGATACAAGTCTCAACCAGCTCAACCTTCTCAACTGCTCTGGTCGACCAAAGCGGTATCGCCGGAACATCCTACACCGTGAGCGGCCTTGCGTACAGCACGACCTATTACTGGCACGTCAATGCAACAAATGCTGCAGGCACGAGCGATTGGTCAACCGTCTGGAGTTTCACAACTGGCCCACCTCCACCGCCGTCCACGATCGTATCGGATGATTTCAACTCTTATGATCTGAACACAAGCCTTTGGACATTTATTAATCCACTCGGGGATGCCACACTGGCCATGACGGGAACAAATACACAGGATGCGCGCGTCTCCATTTTCGTTCCTGCTGGTACATCCCATGATGTTTGGACAGGAGGTAACTTTGCACCAAGGATCATGCAGGGTGCCAACAATACGGACTTTGAAGTTGAGGTGAAGTTTGAATCCGTAATGAATGCACAATTCCAACTCCAAGGAGTAATCGTTCAACAAGATGCCAGCAACTACATCCGATTTGATTTTGTGAAAGATGCAACGAACACTAGAATCTTCTCAGCAACTTTTGTCGCGGGGTCTCCAACTGTCAAGTGTGACATCAACATCACTCCTGGCAATCCCTTGCACTTAAGGGTGATACGAGTGGGCAACCAGTGGACTGAGTTGTATTCGTACGATGGCGCCAGTTGGACGACCGCGGTCAGTTTCAGTCATACCTTGATCGTAAGCTCAATAGGGCCATTCATAGGAAACCACGGGAATCCCACCAGTAGCTCCCCTGCCTTCACGGGGCTGATTGATTATCTCTTTAACA
>CAYHRX010000465.1:0-3223 GCA_964359075.1 uncultured Chitinophagales bacterium | reverse complement strand
CAATCGCGTTATCATCGGCGTTGATTCTGGAAGAGGGATTGCCGATGCAAGACCTGTGGCGTATCGTGCAATCGATGCAGAACGCGGCGCAGAATGTTGGCGTACCGATTGTGACCGGCGATACCAAAGTCGTCGATCGCGGCAAAGGCGATGGCGTGTTCATCAACACGACTGGCATCGGCATGATTCCGGCGAACATTCGCGTTGCGCCGACGCGCGCGCAAGTTGGCGACGTTGTGATCGTCAGCGGACAGATTGCTGTGCACGGCATTGCGATCATGTCGGTGCGGGAAGGATTGGAGTTCGACACGCCGATTGCCAGTGACACCGCGCCGCTCAACGGTCTCGTTGCATCAATGTTGAACGCAAGCAAGGATATCCATGTCCTTCGTGATCCGACACGCGGCGGAGTTGCCAGTGCTCTGAACGAAATCGCCTCATCATCAAATGTTGGTGTGAAGATATATGAAGAGAGGATTCCGCTTTCGGAAGAGGTGCGAGGCGCCTGCGAGATCCTCGGCCTCGATCCACTCTACGTTGCCAACGAGGGGAAGCTGATTGCCTTTGTTACTCCGGGAGATGCTGAGAAAGTTCTTGGGGCCATGCAGAACCATCCACTTGGGAGGGAAGCCGTTATCATTGGGGAAGTCGTAGCCGACCATGCCGGAACAGTGCTTATGAAGAGCAGCATCGGCGGCACCCGCGTTGTGGATATGCTCTCCGGCGAGCAATTGCCGCGCATCTGTTAGTGACAGGCCACTGGAGATCCAAACGAAAGCATAGACGTGTGAAAGACTGCAACGAAGAAATCCTCGTCGTCAATCCCGGCTCCACATCAACGAAGATGGGGTTGTTCAGCGGAGAGAACGAGGTGTGCACGGAAGTTGTCCGACACGACGCTGCCATGTTACGAATGTATCATGGTGTGTGGGCGCAGTTCCATTTCCGGATGCAAGAGGTGCGCTTATGGGCAAACGTCCATGCACGCCAGCCGGTTGCAGCTGTGGGTATGGGTGGATTGTTGAAGCCTGTATCAGGCGGGACGTACATCGTCAACGAGCGCATGCTTGAGGACGCACGGTCAAACATCCAGGGCGAGCACGCTTCGAACCTTGGCTGCGCAATGGCTTCAACGCTTGCGCAGGAATACCGGTGCAGGGCGTTCGTTGTCGATCCCGTGTCGGTGGATGAGTTCGAGCTGCTTGCACGATACTCGGGGCACCCCATGTTCCACCGGAAGAGCCTCTCACACGCCCTGAATATCCATGCTGCCGCTCATCGGGCCGCAAAGGAATTGGGCAGGCTGGTCAAAGACTCATCCTTTGTTGTCGCCCATCTCGGCGGCGGCATCTC
Source organism: uncultured Chitinophagales bacterium (assembly GCA_964359075.1). Classification (GTDB taxonomy): domain Bacteria; phylum Bacteroidota; class Ignavibacteria; order UBA10030; family UBA6906; genus UBA11986. The sequence continues at coordinate 1,870 of CAYHRX010000465.1, read as the reverse complement.
GGTTGCACCTGTTCGTGGCGGGCGCATTGTTGATGTGAACGACGCCGCAAGCGACGGCCCGTTCTCTCCCGAACGAACGGGTGGATTACCTCTCCAACAGTTCGTTACGCTCTGTTTTTCTGGTGCGTACTCGGAGCAGGAGATTCGCTCGATCGTGATGGGTGTTGGTGGGCTGACTGCGTATCTCGGTACGAACAGCGCGGTGGAGATCGAACGTCGCATCGAAGCAGGCGATTGCAATGCACGAGAGGTGTATCAAGCGATGGCGTACCAGATCGCAAAGGAGATTGGTGCGATGGCGACCGTCGTCCATGGCAGACTGGATGGCATCATCATCACGGGTGGACTTGCATCGTCACCCATGCTTGTGGAGTGGATCCGTGAGCGTGTGAAGTTCCTCGCTCCGATCCTCGTCTCTCCCGGTGAGCATGAGCTGCAGGCGCTCGCGCTCGGAGCGCTGCGTGTATTGAGAGGTGAAGAACAACCGCTGGAGTATGCTTGATGACAGATCGTTTGATTACAAACTTTGATGAGCTCATGAAGGTTGCGGCCACCGTTCCCGAGAAGCGGGTGGTGGTTGTGAACCCGAAGAACGAGGAGACCTTCAGCGCTATTGCCGATGCGCAGCGGTTCCTGAAAATGAGGTTCCTCCTCCCCGGCGACAAGGAGATCATCACTCAGGCGCTGACGGTGTATGAGATTCCCGGTTGCAGCGTTGAAGTGTTGCACGCCCCTGATGTGGACCAGGCGCTTAGTATTGCCGTCCGACTTGCACGTGAGGGCTCCGCTGACATCCTCATGAAAGGGAGCGTCGATACTTCGACCATGATGAAGACAGTGCTGCTGGAGGACAGTGGTCTGAAGGTGGGACGATTGCTGAGCGATATCTTCATCCTCGAATTCCCACAGAGACAGGAAAACAAGTTCGTAATGATCACGGATGGAGGCATGACACTGGCCCCTGACCTCAGAAACAAAATGGAGCTGATCAGGAACGCGGTGGATGTTGCCCACGCCCTCGGCAACCCGATGCCCAAAGTGGCCGTGCTCTCGGCGACGGAGTTTGTCGTCTGGAACCTTCCCTCAACACTCGATGCGGCTGCCCTCGCCAAGATGAATGAACGCGGACAGATCAAAGGCTGCATTGTCGACGGTCCGTTTGCGCTGGACAACGCCCTCTCGAAGCAGGCAGCGGAAGAGAAGGGCATCAAATCTCCCGTCGCCGGACAGGCCGAGATTCTTGTTGCTGCGAATATTGAGTCCGCTAATAGCCTTGCAAAAAGTACGACGTACTTTGCCAACCTGCCACTCGCCCATGTCATCGTCGGCGGCAAAGTCCCCATCCTCATTCCTTCCCGCGCAGACAAGAGAGAGGCCAAGCTCTTCTCCATCGCTCTCGGGATGATTATGAGTGAGTTCTACCGATTGAACGAGAGGGATTGAGCCAGGCCCTTCTATTGTTCCCAGAATTTCCCAAATGAATTATTATGAAACTGAATCTTGTTCGCAGTGCGCTCATTCTCTTGATGTTCGAGCTCCTATATGTCTGTCCCGGCACGGCTGGAGGCGGTTTGCATGTCATCCCAAAACCGTCGAGTCAGACCGTAGGCAGAGGCGTGTTCGTTCTCACGCCGGCGACCAAGCTCGCATACGTTAGCACGAACATTGCACAAAAGACAGTTGCCGAGTATCTGGCTGAACGACTGCAGAAAGCCACCGGCTACAATCTGAAACTTCAGGATGCTGCCGAGTTGCCAAGAAGAAATTTCATCTTCCTCAATTACATAAGAGATGAGCAGTTGGGCAAAGAATGGTATTCGGTTCACGTGAAGCGAGACAGGATCAACCTTGAGGCGAATAGTGATCCGGG
>CAYHRX010000464.1:0-3230 GCA_964359075.1 uncultured Chitinophagales bacterium | reverse complement strand
CCGCAACCTGAAGGTGGTTGGCGTGCTGCCCGATTCCAACATCCTTCTGGTGAAAGGCTCTGTTCCCGGCGCCATCAACGGATACCTCGAGATCTACAAGAACGTTGCACAACAATAATTGCAGAAGAGCTCGGCAATGGAATTGGAAGTGTACAAGAAGGACGGATCGAAGTCGGGGGAGAAGGTGAAGCTCTCCGACGATATTTTCGGGATTGAACCGAACCAGCACGCAATCTATCGCGCTGTCCGGGTCTTCCTCGATAATCAACGGCAGGGAACCGCAAAGGTGAAGACGCGCGAAGAAGTGCGCGGTGGCGGGAGGAAACCGTTCAAGCAGAAGGGGACAGGAAATGCTCGCCAGGGTTCGAGTCGATCACCTGTCATGATCGGAGGTGGATCGATCTTCGGCCCGAAGCCCCGAGACTACATGTCCAAGCTTCCGGCGCAGTTGCACAGGCTTGCGCGCAAGTCTGCGCTCTCCTTCAAGGCCAAGGAAGGCCAGATCAAGATCGTTGAGGACTTCTCGTTCGTTGCGCCGAAGACAAAGGAGATGGTTTCGGTTTTGAAGGCGCTTGAACTGGGGACCAGGAAGACACTGCTGCTGATGCCAAAGAGCGACAGGAATGTTGTGAAGTCCGGGCAAAACATCCCCGGCTTCTTTGTGAAGGAAGCCGACAAGGCCTCGGCGTACGATTTCGTCAACAACGGCACGCTGCTTATTCAGAAGAGTGCGGTTGAGGTGCTTCAGAATACGTTTAAGAACTGAGAGCAGAAGCCATGATCGGAATTATCAAACGACCAATCGTGACGGAGAAGATGACCGAGTTGCAGGACAAGGGTCACTATGCCTTTGAAGTGGACATCCACGCCAACAAGATCGAGATCGCCAAGGCCGTCGAGAAGAAGTTCAACGTCACAGTGTTGAACGTGCGCACCATGAAGCACAAGGGGAAGGCAAAATCCCAGCTTACTCGCCGGGGCCGTTTCCAGGGAAGGACCTCGCAGTGGAAGAAAGCAATGGTGCGGCTGAAGGAAGGCGACAAGATCGAATTCTTCCAGAATGTATAGCCAGCAGTAAACGCTGAGATCGAGAGAAGAGCACAATGGCACTACGAAAACTTAAACCAGTCACGCCGGGTACGCGATGGATGTCCGTCTCGTCGTTCGACGAAGTCACGAAGACCGAGCCGGAGAAGTCGCTCATTGAGCCGCTGAAGAAGTCGGGTGGACGCAACAACACCGGCCGCATCACCTCGCGGCATCGCGGGGGTGGGCACAAGCGTTTCTACCGCATCATCGACTTTAAGCGGAACAAGATTGGGATGGACGCGAAGGTCATCGCCATCGAGTATGATCCCAATCGCTCCGCCCGCATTGCACTCTTGCAGTATGCCGATGGCGAGAAGCGCTACATCATTGCTCCAGATGGAGTGAAAGTTGGCGAGGTCCTCCGCTCGGGTTCCGGTGCGGAGATCAAAGTCGGGAATGCAATGCCGTTGGCGAATATTCCTCCGGGCACGTTCGTTCACAATATTGAGCTGCGTCCGGGCAAAGGTGCCCAGTTGGCGCGGAGCGCGGGCATGGCAGTGCAGTTGATGGCAAAGGAAGGCCGGTTTGCCCAGTTGCGCCTTCCCTCTGGTGAAGTGCGCAACGTGCTGGCAGATTGCTTTGCTGTCATCGGTAGCGTCAGCAATGCTGACCATGAGAACATCATCGTTGGAAAAGCGGGGCGCTCACGCTGGCTCGGCATCCGTCCACAGTCGCGCGGCGTCGTGATGAACCCGGTTGATCACCCTCATGGCGGTGGTGAAGGAAAATCGCCACAGGGAAACCCGCATCCGGTGTCTCCGTGGGGATGGCACACCAAGGGGAAGAAGACGCGTTGGAGAAAGAAACCGTCAAGCAAGTATATTGTCAAACGTCGGAAGTAACGTCGCAAACGTAAGGGATTGATGCCATGAGCCGTTCATTAAAAAAAGGGCCGTTCGTTAGTGTTCGCCTGCAGGGGCAGGTAACGGCACTCAACAAGTCGAACCAGAAGAAGGTGATCAAGACCTGGTCGCGTGCATCGACAATCACGCCCGAGTTCGTCGGACACACATTTGCAGTGCACAACGGCAACAAGTTCATCCCGGTCTATATTCATGAAGGCATGGTGGGGCACAAGCTCGGCGAGTTTGCGCCGACGCGGACATTCCGCGTGCATCCGGGCATCAAGAAGGAAGAAACAAGCGCTCCGGCGTAAGGCTGAGAATTTCAGGATACTAACATGGAAGCTCGCGCAATTAACAAGTATATCGGTACGTCGCCCCGCAAGATGAGGCTTGTTATCGATTTGATTCGTGGCAAGAACGTGCACGAAGCATTGCACATTCTCCACTTCTCTCCCAAGCATGCGTCCAAGGTCGCAGAGAAAGTGTTGCGGTCGGCGGTTGCCAACCTGCAGAGTAAAGAGGAAGGCGGCCGTCTCGGACCCGAAGACATGGTTGTGAAAACGGCGTTCGTTGACGGCGGGATGACAATGAAGCGCATCAGTCCGGCGCCGATGGGGCGGGCGTACAGAATCCGCAAGCGTTCGAACCATGTAACGGTTGTTGTGGCGTCGAAGGAGCAGCGACCCGCAAAGAAAAGTGCGAACAGGCCGGCGGCAAAGGCGCAACCGAAGATGCCAAAGAAAAAAGAAAAAGAAGCAGCTGCAGCGTAATTGATTTTTCCTCGTAGGAGGTTCATTGGGACAAAAAGTACATCCGGTCGGTTTACGCCTGGGAATCATTCGCTCCTGGGATTCGAACTGGTACGATGAGAAATCGTTTGCTTCGAAGCTGAGCGAAGACATCACCATCAGAGACTACGTCCGCAGCAGGCTGAAGAAGGCAGGCATCTCTCGCATCCTGATTGAGCGCACGCCCAAGCGAGCCGTCATCACCATCAACACCTCCCGCCCAGGCATTGTGATCGGCAGGAGTGGGAAGGAGATCTCACAGCTCGAGGAGGAGCTCAAGAAGATCACCAACAAGGAAGTGAAGATTCTGATCAACGAGATCAAGCGTCCGGAGCTGGATGCGTTCCTCGTTGCGGAGAACATCGCGCAGCAGCTTGAGGGGCGCATCGCATTCCGCCGTGCGATGAAGAGTGGTATCACGGCGGCGATAAGGATGGGAGCAGAAGGCGTCCGTGTGATGACCTCCGGTCGTCTCGGCGGGGCCGAAATGGCGCGACGCGAGCAGTAC
>CAYHRX010000463.1:0-3247 GCA_964359075.1 uncultured Chitinophagales bacterium | reverse complement strand
AAAAGACTACTTCAGGATTTACTACGCGCCGAATAACGCCACGGTATTTGTTGTGGGGGCTTTTGATTCGAAGACGCTGCAGAAGAAGATGGAGAAGCTGTTCGGCAACATCCCGCGCCAGCTTGCGCCGCGTCCCGTGGTCAATGCCGAGCCCGAGCAGCAGGGGGAGAAGCGCATCAAGCTGCACAAGGTAGCCGAACTGCCCGCGGTTGCCATCGGGCACAAGTCTGCCTCCGTGTCATCACCGGATATCTACGCGTTGAACCTCCTTGGTACAATTCTCGCGCGGGGCCAGAGCTCCCGGCTGTACAGGACGCTCGTGTACGATGAGCAGATGTGCACCGAGGTGGGCGCGGGGACGGATGAGTTCATCGACCCGGGACTTTTCTCCATCTTTGCCCAGATGCAAACGGGGAAGAAGGTGGAGGATGCCGAAGAGGAGATCTACAATATTATCACCGACATTACTGAAAACGGTGTGACTGAGGAGGAACTGCAGAAGGCGAAGAACACCGCCCAGTCCGATTACGTGGACAACTTCAAGACCAACCAGGGTGTTGCCGGACGGCTGGGCTACTACGAGGTGGTGTATGGTGATTACAAGAAGTCATTCAAAGTGCTGGACGAGTACGCAAAGGTGACCGTGGATGACATCAAGCGGGTTGCTGCCAAGTATCTCAGCGAGCGCAATCGTACCGTTGTGACCCTTGTTCCGGAGAAAGCAGCCACCGCTTCAAACGAGTCCCAAGACTAAGAAGAGATTCCAAACTGTCGTCAACCTGAGCGCCTCTCGCCGCTTTTTGGCGGGAGAAGTCGAAGGGTGACATGAGCCATCAACAAACCATTTGAGCTTCCACTTATGAAACAACTACTCATCGTTCTTCTCCTCCTTTCCTCCACGGCCCTCGGCCAGAAAATCCAGCTGCCGCCCACCACGCGGCACACGCTTGAGAACGGCCTGACCGTCATACTGATGGAGTACAAAAAGGTCCCTGTTGTCTACTTCCGCATGGTGGTGCGCGGCGGCTCGGCACTTGACGCTGCGGGACTCGAAGGCGTCGCAAGTATTGCCGCCTCACTGATGCGCGAAGGGACGGAGACACGCTCCTCCGCCGACATCGCGAAAGCGATCGACTTTATCGGCGGCTCGCTCTCAGTCTCTGCCGGCGCGGACTACTGTGCCGCGAGCGCCGAGGTGCTGAAGAAAGACATGGCCACCGGCTTGGAGTTGTTCGCCGACGTGACACTCCACCCCACGTTTCCCCCCGAAGAAATCGAGCGTGAACGAAAGCAACGTCTTGCCAATCTCGAGGGACTGAAGGAGGAACCAAGCAGCGTTGCGGGCATTACATTCAACAAGAATGTGTATGATGGTCACCCTTACGGGCGGCAATCGTTCGGCACCAAGGCCTCTCTCGAAGCAATTACTCGAGGCGACCTGGCGGCATTCTATCAGACGGTGTTTGTTCCGAACAACGCTACGCTAGTGGTGGTTGGCGACTTCTTGTCTGCCGAAATGTTGGACATGACCAAAGCAGCGTTCGGCGAATGGAAGACGGGCGACAAGCTGGAGGTGAACATCCAGCAACCGGCAAAGTTGCAGGGCCGGAAGGTCATCCTTGTCAACAAGTCGGACGCAACGCAGACGCAGATGGTCTTCGGCAACATCGGTATCGATATCAAGAACCCGGACTACTTTCCGATTCAGGTTGCCAACACGATCTTCGGCTCCGGCTTCACGTCGAGACTCATTGACGAGCTGCGTGTGAAGCGCAGCCTCACCTATGGAGCGCGCAGCGGGTTCCCGGCAAGTCTCTACGGCGGCACCTACTCGATCTCGACATTCACCAAGAATGCAACCGTCACTGAAATGGTGGATGCTGTTCTGGAAGAGATCGGGAAGTACCGCGCCAAAGGCGCAACGGCGGACGAGCTGAAGAAAGGCCAAAACTACATCGCCGGAAGCTTTGCACGCAGTCTCCAGTCACCAGAGGCGCTGGCGGCGCGACTCACGGATATTGAGCTGTACGGTTTTCAGAAGAACCATCTGGAGACATACATGCAGAAGCTCAGAGCCGTGTCGCTTGATGACGTGAAGCGTGTGGTGCAGAAGTATTTCCTGCTCGACGATCTGCTGATTGTGCTCGTAACCCCCGCGCAGGAGACATCACCGAAGGTTGGGAAGTATGGGCCGGTGAGTGTGGTGGAGTTGCAGGATGCGATACAGTGACTCTCTCAGGGATAGCCACGACCTTAGCCTTTACAGCGGAGAGTGATTGGTGATGAAGCGATTTAAATACGTAATGATGATCTCGCTGGCGGGAATTTCCCTTTCCATCTCCCAGTCCAAGCTCCTCATCTACATGGACCTCCAGCAGACCGACCACCTGAAGGCGTACGGCATTGCGTACTGGGCGCTCACGAAGAACATCGACGTGGATTGGCTGCTCAATTATCGAGGCGGGTCGTTCATGATTGACGCTCACGATGTCGTCACCGCCGAATGCCGGATACGTGGCGTCGCGTTCAGCCAACTCTCTGCTGTGGAGGCCGCGCAGATCTATTCAGACGTGCAGCGCGAGGACAACAACATGGATGTCGTGCGGCTGGAGAAAGCGCCGCGAGTTGCGGTGTACGTGCCGCCGGGATTTCAGCCGTGGGATGATGCCGTGACGCTCGCGCTGGAATACGCCGAGATCAAGTACGACAAACTCTGGGATGATGAGGTCATGGCCGACAAGCTGCACGAGTACGACTGGCTCCATCTCCACCACGAAGACTTCACCGGACAGTACGGGAAGTTCTACGCCTCGTTTGCCAACGCAGCGTGGTATATCGAGCAGCAGGTGACGCTCGAGAAGGAGGCGAAGAAGCTCGGCTTCAGAAAGGTCTCCGAGCTGAAGAAGGCGGTTGTCCTGAAGATAAAAGACTACATCGCCAATGGCGGCTTCATGTTTGCCATGTGCTCGGCTACCGATACGTACGACATCGCTCTGGCGGCTGAGAACACCGACATCTGCGACGTGATGTACGATGGCGATCCGCCTGATGCAGATGCCCAGCAGCGTCTGGACTTCTCGAAGACGCTTGCGTTCACCGACTTCGTACTGGAGAAGAACCCTCTCCGCTACGAGTATTCCGACATCGATCAGCCGCCGAGCGACTTGCTTGGACTGCAGAACCCGGAGACGGACTACTTCACGCTCTTTGAGTTCTCCGCAAAGTTCGATCCTGTCCCGACCATGCT
>CAYHRX010000462.1:0-3259 GCA_964359075.1 uncultured Chitinophagales bacterium | reverse complement strand
AGTGCATACTCATGGCCATCCGGTGCAACATAGCCCCAGCAGCTTGCGAAGTAGAAACCCCAGCTGCCACCCGGACCGCCGTGTCGCGCGTTCAGTGAGTCAACGACGGTGACACCGTTTTGAGCAAACAATCCTGGTGCGACGAGCACAAGAAGGATGATCAGGGACTTCCGGGCGCATAACATCAGGACAGCGAAGTGGTTCACTTGTGACCTCGTGTAGTGTGTGAATGAACAGTGTAACAGCTGGCGGGAATCTATGTCATCAACGGAGTAGCATCATTGCCCGGGTCTTGACAAATCCTGATCGTGATTGGTTTGGTGAACCTGCTGGTGTGGTAGACAATCTATAAAAATACACACCGCTAGTCAATGCCTCGGCATGGAATGTCACTGAATAGTCACCTGCATCCTGAACCTCGTTGACCAGTGTCGCAACCACACGTCCGAGGAGGTCAAACACCTGCAAGATCACGGCTTGCCGTGTCCCAAGGACATAGGTGATCTTGGTTTTGGGATTGAACGGATTTGGATAGTTCTGTTCAAGTCTGGCCAATACGGGAAGTTCCAGTTCCTCCTCTTTCACTCCAACGAGAAAGTCCCAGACCTTCAACACACCATGAGTCGAAGTTGACACATACAAAGTGTCGGAGTACGGATCGACAACCAAATCGGTAACATAGGTCGTGGGGAGCCCGTTGTTATGAGGAAACCAGGTGACACCAAAGTCGTTGGACTTGATAACGCCCCGTTCGCCGGCGCCAAAGACAATGCCGTGTTGCGAGAGCGCGAGAGCCGCAATCCGTCCTGCAGAGTACACCTGAGACCAACTCACGCCAGCATTCGTGCTTCGCAGAATACCTCTTGCTCCAAGTGTATCGAACGGGTTCAGCGAAAGGAGAATCGTGTCGGCATGAGCAACAACCTCGGCAGCAGCTCGCTCTCCCCTCGAAGGAACGTCAGCGTAGATTGAATCCCATGTCGCACCCCTATTGGTTGTGCGAAAGAGCCCCCTCCGATCCCAACGCGAGAGCGCACGATACGCGATGGACGGGTTCACTCTGTCGCATCCGATCATGTTGGAGAAGGAGAAATACGGCTCGGCCTGGAGCTCCTGCCAGGTTCGACCACGGTCAGCACTCCGATGTACCCCACAGGCCGTCGCATAGATGACCGAATCCGAAGTCGGAGGGAATACCATTGTGAGCGGACCAAACCAGCATTGCCCGCCTATTCGAGAGTGGCTTCCATAATACGGTGGATACGGAATAGGGAACGAGAATTTGCCAATCCGTGGACTTCCCTCAACATATATAACATCAAAACCGATGAACACACTATCCGGCTCAAAGGGAGAGAACCACAGGTCAAGATAGTCCACCCATGGCGAGATAATGCTTTCGGGAATATTCTTGAGTACGTAGTTCCACCTCCTTGCTGCAGTAGACGAGTAGATAGGAACTCCATTCCACGTTGATGCTGCGAGAAAGAAGCTCCCCGGACCATCCCACCGGGCATTCAGCCTGTAGACGCCCTGCCAATGGACAGAGTCCGGTCCAACCTGCTGCCAGCCTTGCGCAAGTCCAAGCTGAACCGCGCACATCAGAAGAACGAATACCAGCTTCATAGCGGCCTCCTTTCACTCATGTCGTGCAGACACCTCGCATTCTTGTTGTTGTATTTCTTGAGCAGCGTGCAGTACACCGCAACCTCTTTTCGGCAGGCACCCACCGCATCTGGGGGCGGGAACGAAGCATGCACGCACATGTAGTCGCAGAACATCGGCAATGCAGCAATGTTCATCGCCGGAGTCTGGTGTCCCGCTGCAGTCAGATGGCCTCGCTTGAGGTGCCTCTTCGCTCGCATCACTTCACTTCCACGCCAAGATAACGGTTCAGCGATGCGACCAGATCAGCGTGAGACCGATACTGAATCCCCGTCATCCCCAACCGACGGGCAGCTTCCGCGTACTGCTCAATGTCATCGATGTACAGACACTCGTCCGGTTGGACACCGAGCTTTGCCATTGCATCTGCGTAGATCTCTCTCGCCGGTTTGAGCGCATGTACCTGAAACGACACTGTCACGGCATCGAAGAGCGGGAAGACCTCGGTCGTCTTAATCCCGTGCTCAAAGTCCCATTCGCTTGTGTTCGAGAGAAGTCCGAGCTTGTATTTTCCTTTGAGCCGGCGGATGAGTTCGAGCGTCTCCGGGATCGGCGTGAACTTGTCCGTGTACGCCCGGATGAATTCGTCTTCGGACATCCTGATGCCGCACACCGAAGCAATATGCTTGAAGAACTGGCCCGGGCTGATCAGTCCCTTCTCGTAACTCCTGATGACATCCAACGAGCGATGGACAATCTCCTGCAGTTCTTCCACACTTCGACCTGTGTGGTCTGAAAGCCGCTTCAGGATGATACCGTTGTCGAACCGGCATATCACGTTGCCGAAGTCGAAGATGACGGCCCTGATCATTTGAGCAGGAGCGCTCTCCGGACTTGCACAAACGGACCCGCTTCGAGTCTGTAGAAGTACACGCCGCTGGCCAGTCCACTCCCATTCACCTCCACCCGATACGTTCCCGGCAACTGCTGTTCGTTCACAAGCGTCTGCACTTCACGTCCGAGGATGTCGTAAACCTTCAGCGTCACAAGCGACCCCACCCCTGCCCTCCCCTCGGCTCTGTTGACACTCAGAGAGGGGAGGGAGTATCGTATCGTTGTCGCCGGGTTAAAAGGGTTGGGATAGTTCTGCGAGAGCGAGAATGATTGAGGGATAGCCGGATCGATCTGTTCAACGCTCACGCGGATCGAATCAATGCCGCCGAACTGGTAGTAGCGTGCGGCAAACTCCTGCAGGTACTGGTTGGTGATGTTGCCATCGTAGATGATCACCGTGTTCTCATTGTTGGCAGTCTCCGCTGAGTTCGTCCAGTTGTGGGAGCCGGTGATGGTGGTGGAGTTCCAGTATGGGTACTCCGCGTCGAAGATGCCGTACTTGTGGTGAAGAAGTCCCGATACGCCCGTCTTCAACCGCACATCCACGCCGTTGGCAACGAGGTAGGCGTACTGCGAGCCCTGGTCGGAGCTGTTGTCGAGGTCGCCGCGCACTCTGATGCCGGCGAGTTTCCTTGCAACGAGCGCGCTGCCGATATCCGAGCGGGTCAGCGTGAGAAGCTGGAAGCCGATGGAATGCTGCGCCGCGTTGATTGCCGCAACAATACGCTGCACAACGCTCTGGTCACACAAAAAGTGCTGG
>CAYHRX010000461.1:0-3261 GCA_964359075.1 uncultured Chitinophagales bacterium | reverse complement strand
AGGGGATCTTTTGTTAGGGCAATGTATTTTCCCTTGACATTCTTTTCTATACACGTCTCAGTTTCGATGCCCAACGGCCTAACGGTGTCTCCTTGAACAATTCGTATTCCGTTGAATGCGATGGACGGGGAGGGATAGGCCACTGCCATCGTATCGAAATAGTACCACTCGCCGATTAGTCGTACGTCGACATCGTCAGATTCCGAAGTAGGAGTTCCGTCATCCTTGCACCCGACGATGGACAAAGTGGTGAGAAGAACAAATGACATCAGTATAGTTCTCATTGCCTTTTCCTTTGCTGATGCACAATCCTGCTGCCGCCTAACATAAGATCATACCACAGGCCACCGGCTCCTCGCCAGCGGCCTGCTTCTGAAACCAGATCACCTCTTCGGCCCCGCCGCTATGACCTCCGGCGGACACCCGGACTCGAACTTCTTGAAGTTCTCAATGAACCGCGCCGCGAGCTCTTTGTACTTCTGCATGTACGTGTCCTTGCTCGGCCATGAGTCGGCAGGGTTGAGCACGCTTGACGGTACGCTGTCGCACGTTCTTGGTACCTGGAACCCAAACACGGGGTCGGTCTGGTACTCTACGTTCAAGAGCGAGCCGTCGAGCACAGCGTTGAGCAATGCGCGGGTGTACTTGATGCTGATCCGCTTGCCGATGCCGTACGGTCCGCCGATCCAGCCGGTGTTCACAAGCCAGCAGTTCACGTTGTGCCTCAGGATCTTCCGCTTCAGCAGGTCGGCATAAAAGTACGGATGGTGCACCATGAACGGTCCGCCGAAGCACGCGCTGAACGTCAGTTCCGGCTCCTTACCGAGTCCTACCTCTGTGCCGGCAATCTTTGACGTGTACCCGGAAATGAACTGGTACAACGCCTGGTCCGGAGAGAGTCTCGCCAATGGCGGCATCACTCCGTTGGCATCGCACGTCAGCAGGATGATGTCCTTGGGATGGCCGCCTCGCTTCTCCGGCACGGCGTTCTCGATGTACTCAAGCGGATAGGAGGCACGCGTGTTCTCTGTGATCCTGTCATCGTCAAGGTTGATCAGCCGGGTCACCGGATCGAACACGACGTTCTCAAGTATCGTCCCGAACCGACGGGTGGTTGCATAGATTTGCGGCTCGGCTGTTGGTGAAAGCTGAATCACCTTCGCATAGCAGCCGCCTTCAAAGTTGAAGATCCCCGAATCACTCCAGCCGTGCTCGTCGTCGCCGATGAGGCGGCGCTGCGGGTCGGCGGAAAGTGTGGTCTTCCCCGTGCCGGAGAGTCCGAAGAATATCGCCGTGTGGTCCTTGTCCCGCGCCATGTTTGCCGAGCAGTGCATCGGCATAACGCCTTCGAGCGGGAGGAGGAAGTTGAGGATTGTGAAGATGGACTTCTTGATCTCTCCCGCGTACGCCGTATTGCCGATGATGCAGAGCTTCTGGGCAAAGTTCAGTGCGATGAACGTGTTGGTGGCTGTGTTGTCAATCTGCGGGATGCCTTTGAACGACGGCACGGCAATCACGGTGAACTCCGGGACATGTCTCCGGTACTCATCATTCGTCTGCGGAAGGATGAACATGTTCCGCGCGAAGTGTGCGTGCCAGGCATGTTCGGTAACGATACGCACGGGCATCCGGTAGTCGGGGTCGGCGCCGGCGTGGCAATCCTGCACGAACAGATCGCGTCCTTGCAGGAAGCCCAGCAGCCGGTTGTACAGGTCGTTGAACTTGTCCTGACTGAACGGGCGGTTATACTGTCCCCACCAGATCTTGTCTTCCGTGCTCGGCTCCTTCACGACGAACTTGTCGTTTGCCGAGCGGGCCGTGTGCTTGCCCGTGTTCGCGACGATGGTGCCCATGTTGCAGATGCGCGCCTCGCCCCTGAATGTGATCTCTTCATAGAGCGCCTCGGTGGGGAGGTTCCAGTACGCCACGCGGAGGTTTGTGATGCCGTGGTTGTCAAGTCCGTAGTCGCTCTTCACCGCCCCGGCCTGGTCCTGGGCAGGCGTCTTGATGTTCAGTATGTTGTTCATAGCCAGTCTCGCAGTAGTTTCCGTTCGCCGATGTAAATCTCTTTTGGTGATGTCGAGTCGAGCGCCCACTTGATGCGGGCGACCCCTTCGGTGATGTCTTTGATGGTCGTGGCGTAGCTCAATCGCAGGTGTCCTTCCATCCCGAATTCTTTTCCTGGCACGGTCACCACGAGCGCACGCTTCAGCAGCATCCTGCTCAGGGCCACCGAGTCGTTGCTGTACGCACGGAAGTCGGGCAGACAGTAGTATGTTCCGTCGGGCCTGATGAGCTTGACGCCGTTGAACGACTCAAGCTCCTGGATCATCACGTTGCGGTTGTTCTCAAGCGTCAGGCGCAACGCCTCAATCGGACTCTGCAATCCGGTGAGCGCTCCTTCAGCGGCAGCCTGCAACACGACCGATGTGCAGGAGACTGTCTGTGCCTGTACGTTCGTCATGATCTCCACCAGTTCCCTCGACGCAATCACCCAGCCGATCCGGAAGCCCGTCATCCCGTACAGCTTCGAGATGCCGTTGATGACGATGACTTTGGTGGACTCAATGTCTTTCTTCGTGAACTTGTATGCCGAGGCCGCTGTCTTTCCTTCGAAGACGAGCTTGTGGTAGATGTCGTCCATGATGAGGTAGATGCCCTTGCGCTCGCAGAACTCCACCAGCTCGCCGATGAACTCAGCCCTGTAAATGACGCCCGATGGGTTGTTCGGACTGTTGACGATGATTGCCCGCGTGTACGAGCTGACGGCCTGCTCGATGTCCTTCATCCTCGGATGGAACGTGCCGTCCTCCGGTCTCACGATGACAGGCATACCGTACACCATCTTGATCATCTCCGGGTAGCTGACCCAGTACGGAGCGAGAACGATCACTTCATCCTGTGGGTTGAGAATGGAGTAGAGGAGGTTGTAGAGCGACTGCTTGGCGCCGGCGGAGACGATGACGTTCTCCGGTGCAACGAGGCGGTCGTAGTTCTCTTCTGTGTATCTGATGATTGCTTTCTTCAGGGATGGGACCCCGTCGGTGGGCGTGTACTTGATATCGCCGGTGGTGAGTTTCGCCGCCGAGCTGAGAATGGCGCTGATGGGAGCCTTGTTCTTCGGTTCACCCGCGCCAAGGTGCACCACGGCTTCTCCTTTCTCTTTCAGGATTCGTGCCTCCTCGTTCAGACTCAATGTCGGCGAGGGAGGGATTGCTCTTGCAAGCTGACTGATGCTCATGAAACCTCCGTTTCCTCACG
>CAYHRX010000460.1:0-3264 GCA_964359075.1 uncultured Chitinophagales bacterium | reverse complement strand
ACCACAACTTCACCTACCTCCACGGCCTCCTCTGCAAGGGAGAAATTGAGGTCGAGGTTCTGCGACAGTTGAAGATAGATCTGGCTGCGCGCTTGTTTCGCGTAACCGATGATGGACGCGGTGACTGCATACGGCCCTCCGACACGAAGATTGGGCAGATTGAATCGTCCGTCCTCTCGCGTGCTTGTGCCGTATTTCGTGCCGCTTGGTTCATGGACGGCGACAATGTTGACTCCGGGGAGTGGTTCGCCGGTTTTGCTTGTGACCTTCCCGTTCATGGCGGCTGTGGTCACGCCTTGCGGAAGCAACGTACTGGAGAAGAGCACCATGCACGCAAGCACAGTGAGGAACCAAATGGTGTAGGTTGGCTTCATGAGACCTCCGAGAATGATAAAATGAAGGTGATGGTGAGGTGGTGCAGAATCATGAGAATCCGGTTAGAACGCTTGACAATGACCAGTGCACGGAATTGCAGCGGCATACGATCCAGCTATTTGGCGAGCCGCGTTTCGAAGGAAAACTTTGTAGGTGGCTTTGGATGCCACGTTAGAGCAATTGTGCGGTTGAAACATAACAACCGACAAGATAAAATACAAGAGGGAAGTTGCAAGGCGCAAAATACCTTGCGACTCATAGTGTGAATGCCTATCTTGACTCAGTCCTCCTCCCGGCGAACTCCCAGGTTCATGAACATCATGTTGGAAGCTTCCATGCGCAGCGCATTTCGTTATTCCTCCGCTTTTATTGTGGCGGTTCTGCTCTCTGGACAAACCCTTTTCGGTCAGGCGACCATTACGGCAGTCCGCACTCCCAATGCCGTTGCAGACGGAGGAGGAACCGGCACTATCGGCTGGCCGTATGCGGTCTTTGTCCAGATCCAGGGCTGGACAGCCGGTGCCAACGGCCAGGCGTACCTGAAGGTCTACAGCGGCAGCTTCAATGAGTACATGTGGAGTGCAACTGGCGTGTGGAGTAACACTACAACGTACTCAAACACCAACCAACCTGTCGTTAATATCGATGCGACTGGAAGCTGGTCCGGGTGGATCTATGCCAAACACAATACTTCGCTGGGAGTAAACACTCAGTTGAGAGCAGCACGTGTTGGTGCTACCAGTACCAATCTCACAACGACCGCCCGCACGGTTACTGTTATGACGATGACTACCGCCGGGAATGGCGGCTGGATCTTCCGTCAGACGTCTCCCGCGGTCAATAAAGGCATCGTTGCGTACTCAGGTGGACAAATGATCGGCACGTACCGAACAGAGGACAACGGCATCGTTGAAGGCTATACGTATGGGGCGGGTGGATTCAAGATTGCGGTCCCGGCTGGGTTTGTTGACTCACTTGTATGCTACAACGATGATGGCTCACGGTTCCAGAGCTTCATCGGGCCGTGGACGATCAGTCCTGGACAGGAGACTGATGCAAGCCAGACCGGTGGTTTGATAGGGAGGGGAACCGGCTGGCTCTTTCCACCGACGCTTTCCGGGGGAGTGAGCCACTCGTTGATACTGACGCTGCGCGGGGAGTCTCCCTACACCATCCGCAATACCAGAATCACTGTCCCCTCTTTGTGGATGTGGACGCACACGACGGGCAGCATCACGCTCGTAGGCGGTGGCAGTCCAACCGCGAGCGTTGCCGGCGACACGATCGTTGTTTCCAATATGACCCTGAACGGCGGAGACAGCATGCAGGTTCAGATGAACAACTTCACTCCGTATGATACGACGGCAACCTTCACGTTCCACACAAGGACGGGCACGCATCCCGATTCGATCTACGCCATCGGTACGCAACCTACGATCTTCATCTATAGTACGCCGCTCCCGATTGGTGTCGTAAAGGAGAACGACACGCTGGGCGTCCCGCTGCTGAACAACCGGCTCGTTACTGTCCGCGGCATTGTCACCGTTGCCAATCAGTTTGGCGGCCCGTCGTACATCCAGGACAATTCGAGCGGACTTGGAGTGTTTGGCTCGTCATTCTCAATTGCTGTGACGATTGGCGATGAGGTGATTGTGTCTGGATTGGTACAGCCGTTTGCAGGGCTGACGGAGATTGTGAACCCGGTTCTGCATTCCATCCTCAGCTCGGGCAATCTCGTTGAGCCTGTTGTTGTAACTGCCGAACAGATAGCCAACGATGGTGTGCGTGGAGTGGAAGTGTATGAAGGTCGTCTCGTCCGATTGAACAATGTAACAGTAACAGGAACTGGCACGTGGGCAGCGAATACCAACTATCCCCTCAACGACCCGACCGGTACGACGCAAATCCGTATCGACAACAACACAAACCTCGTCGGTCAGCCCATCCCGCCGGGCGCCTTCGATCTGATCGCTGTCGTCGGACAGTTCATCAGCAACCCGCCGTACATTGGTGGCTACCAGGTACTGCCGCGCTCGACGAGTGACGTCCTGACGCCCGGCCCGATCTTCACCACGTTTCCTGTTGAAAGCAACATCCAGCCAAACAGCCTCACGATAAGCTGGCAGACACTCTACAGCGGCTCCAGCAAAGTTCGCTATGGCCGGACACCGGCACTCGAGCTAGGAGTCGTGGGGGATGATACGCTCAGACTCAACCATGTTGTTGTGCTGAACGGATTGGACCCCGCCACTGTCTATTATATCAAGGCGTTCTCCGTTGCTCCTCCCGATACCAGCTCAGCCTCGATACTTGTTGCCAGCACGCGCTCGCCCGCACAAGCAACAGGACAAATCAACGCCTACTTCAGCAAGAGCGTGAACACCAACCTTGCGTGGTTCCAGCAAGCCAACGGCAATCAAGACCTTGTTGTGCGGCTGGTTCCGCGCATCAACAACGCAAAGCGCTCGGTTGATATCGCGCTCTACAGTCTGAGCGGCACACCGGGCAACACGATTGCCTCTGCGTTGGTGAACGCGTGGGCGAGAAGTGTGAAGGTGCGGGTCATCTGTGAAGACGATAACCGGAATACAACCGCATGGAACACCATCGCGGGAAGCGGTATCCCTCTCATCACCGATAGGTTCGACCCGATTAATAACGGGTCGGGTCTCATGCACAATAAATTTGTGGTGATCGATGGACGCGGCGGTGCACCCGAAAGCGTATGGGTATGGACCGGCTCATGGAACCCGACCGACCCCGGCACGACGAGCGACTTCCAGAACGCCATCGAGTTCCAGGACCCTGCACTTGCCAATGCCTTTACGCTTGAGTTCAACGAGATGTGGGGGAGCAACACCGACGTGCCAAACGCGACGATCTCTCGTT
>CAYHRX010000459.1:0-3268 GCA_964359075.1 uncultured Chitinophagales bacterium | reverse complement strand
AGATCGCGCCGGACGTGATGCGGCACCACTACGAGTTGGGCGTGTTGTATGTCGATATGGATCGAAGAGCTGAAGCGAGGAAGGCTCTTGAAACGGCCGCCCGACTGCCGGTGAGGGTGGCAATTGACCGACCGAGGCTGGAGAAGATCAAGAAGCTCCTCGCAGAGTGGCCTGATAACGAGTGAAGGTAGAGAGTCATGAACGTGAATTGGTCGGGGATTTTTCCCGCACTCACAACGAAGTTCACTCCGGATGACCGCGTTGATCTCCTGACGATGGAGAAGCACATCGTCAGTCAGATGAAGGCTGGAGTGGATGGCTTGGTCGTGCTCGGATCGCTGGGCGAGAACGGCTCGCTGTCGGCGGAGGAGAAGCAGGAAATCCTCAGGCTTGCTGTCTCCGTCAGCAGCAAGCGCCTGCCTGTGTTAGCTTGCATTGCGGAGACGACGTCGTCGGGTGCGTGCAGGTTTGCGGAGGCCTCAGCACGCAACGGAGCCGATGGTTTCATGCTCTTGCCTCCCATGCGGTACCAATCGGACCGACGCGAGACACTGCAGTACCTGCGAACAGTTGCCAAAGCAACCGACCGCCCCGTTATGCTCTACAATAATCCCGTTGCTTACCGCATCGATATCACGTCTGACATGTTTGCGGAGCTTGCCGGCGAGCCGAAGTTTGTTGCCATCAAGGAATCGTCGGACAACATTCGCCGCATCACTGACATCATCAATCTCGTCGGTGACCGGTACAGGATATTTGTTGGTGTGGACGATCTCGCGCTCGAAAGCCTGATGATTGGCGCCGTGGGTTGGGTGGCGGGACTGGTGTGTGCGATTCCCAAGGAAACGGTGGTGCTGTACAAGCTGGTCAAAGTCGGAAGGATGCAGGAGGCGCTTCAGTTGTACCGGTGGTTCACGCCGTTGTTGCACCTTGACGTTTCAGTCAAGTTCGTTCAAAACATCAAGCTTGCCGAGGCGTTGGCGGGAGAAGGGACGGAGAGTGTCCGTCCTCCGCGATTGCCTTTGGCGGGGGAGGAGAGAGCACAGGTCGTTCGAGTGATTGAACAAGCGTTGAAGACAAGGCCGAAGCTTCCCGATGTGTGATGTGAGTTGAACCGCAAAGGTCGCGAAGTTGCAATGCAAAGAACGCAGAGAGAGGAACATACCTTTAGTTTCTTTGCTCTTCTTTGCGTCCTTTGCGGTTAAGAAATCATTGGTCAAAAATATGTACAAGAATTTCATCAACGGCGAGTGGGTTGAATCGGCGGAAGGCCGGAACAACATCAACCCGTCCGACATAACGGACGTTGTGGGTGTGTATGCACACGGCGATGCGGCTCAGGCCCAACAGGCTGTTGCTGCAGCAAAGTTTGCGTTCCCCGTCTGGTCGACGAGCACACCGCAGCAGCGGTTCGACGTCCTTGACTTCATCGGCTCCGAGATTCTTGCACGCAAACAGGAGCTTGGTCGGTTGCTCGCACGTGAAGAGGGAAAGGTTCTTCCGGAAGCGATTGGTGAAGTCACGCGCGCCGGACACATCTTCAAGTTCTTTGCAGGCGAAGCCGTCCGTCTCGCAGGTGAGCATATCAAGTCTGTCCGTCCCGGAATCGAGATCGATGTCCTGCGCCAGCCGATTGGCGTGGTGGGACTGATCGCGCCTTGGAATTTCCCGATTGCTATTCCTGCGTGGAAGACCGCGCCCGCGCTTGCCTTTGGCAACACCGTTGTGCTGAAGCCCGCGGAGTTGGCTCCTGGCTGCTCATGGGCTATCGCTGAAATCATCTCGCGGTCCGGACTGCCGACAGGCGCGTTCAACCTTGTCAATGGTCCCGGCAGCAAGATTGGCGAAGCGCTTGTGAGTCATCCTGAAGTTGCCGGAATCAGTTTCACCGGCTCTCAGCAGGTTGGCAGCCACATTGCGCTGCAGTGCGCAAGGCAACTGAAGAAGCTCCAGCTTGAAATGGGAGGGAAGAACCCGCTTGTTGTTCTGGATGATGCCGACCTGGATGTGGCAGTGAACGCAGCCATCAACGGATCGTTCTTCTCAACAGGACAACGGTGCACGGCATCAAGTCGCCTCATCGTCAACGAGGGCGTTCACGATCGCTTCGTTGCACGCATGGTTGAGAGGATGGCAAAGTTGAGAGTTGACGATGCGCTGGCTGAAGGCACCGACATCGGACCGGCGGTGGATGAAGCGCAGTTGGAGAAGGACCTCTCGTACGTGGATCTTGGAAAGAGGGAAGGTGGCAAGATCTCCTTTGGCGGTGAATGGCTGAAGCGGTCAAAAGACGGATACTACATCGCTCCGACGTTGATCACCGAGACCACAAATCGAATGCGAATCAACCAGGAGGAAGTCTTCGGCCCGGTTGCCGGAGTGATCCGGGTGAAGAACTACGACGAAGCTCTTGCTGTTGCAAATGATACGCCGTATGGACTCTCCGCCGGCATCTGCACGACGTCGTTGAAGTACGCGAGCCATTTCAAAGAATATTCTCAGGCCGGCATGGTGATGGTGAACCTGCCGACTGCGGGCGTTGATTACCACGTGCCGTTCGGTGGACGAAAAGGATCGAGCTACGGTAGCCGTGAGCAGGGGAAGTACGCGGTGGAGTTCTATACGACGGTGAAGACAGCCTACACATCTCCTTGACCAGACACAGGTAGGTCAGACATTCTTGCCTGCCTCGCCGGCAGGCGGGTCTGACCGCTTGGGACAAGAGTAGACGGACGGCTTTCTGACTACCATGAATCAAAATGGACAGGCAGGAATGCCTGTCCTACCGAATTGGTGAATGATGGCTTCACACACCTTCTTCTGCATAGATGCTCACACATGCGGTAACCCTGTTCGCGTTGTAACAGGCGGCGGACCAAAGCTCGAAGGCCGTACAATGGGCGAGCGACGGCAAGAGGTTGATTGACGTGAGACTCCTGAAAGATCGGTTTGGCCGGGAGACACGCCTTACAGACGAGCGACTGAGTCATTTGGTGGACTTTCATCCTGAGTTGGGGAGTCAACTGACAAAAATTCGATCTACTCTCTCATTTCCAACGCATGTGGTTCGTTCCTCGAAGGATCCCGATGTCGAACTCTTCTATAGGTTCTACAAATCCAGTCCCGTTGGAGCAAAGTACCTTTGCGTGGTTGTCAAAGCGATCAGAGATGACTATTTTGTTTTAACAGCATACTTCACGGATAAGGTCAAACAAGGAGAGCCGATATGGACAGAAGAAAACGCATAAAGGTGTGGTATGACAAGGAA
>CAYHRX010000458.1:0-3275 GCA_964359075.1 uncultured Chitinophagales bacterium | reverse complement strand
CGGCCCGGTTGGAAGAACTCGATTACCTTTCTGGCAATCTGCGGTGACATATATGCACCACCGGAACGGACGACAGTGATCGCCTCCTTGATCTCAGCGAAGGGGGTGGTTTTCAACAAGTATCCCGACGCACCAGCGCAGAGCGACTGAAATATCTTGTGCGGGTCGTGGTAGACAGTGAGCATGATGACGTCAACATCGGGGAAGCGCTCTTTGATCAGCTTGATGGCGCTAATGCCCGAAATGCCCGGCAACCCAATATCCATCAGGATCACATCGGGAGCCGTTTCCTCCGTCAGCTTTGCGAGGAGAGACTCTGCAGACTCTTCGACAACGTCACAATGGAGTTGTGGCTGGGCATTGCAGAAGTCGCGGATCCCTTCACGGATCTCTCTGACGTCTTCCACGATGCCAACCTCAATTACGGTCGGGAGATGTGATCTGCCTCTGGGCTCGTCCATAGCATGAATGTGGGAGATTGAGACATTTCCGTCCGGTCGCTCTGTTGTGGCCTGTGCGTGACCAGGCCTTCGGCGTTTTCCGCTCTATGTTCGTTGTTCGACATTCACATTGAGCAGCGACGAGATTGGGGATCAATGACTCTTGCGTAGTCTTACAGCAGCCCCTACAGCACCTTCATCGAAAGAATCACCTTCACACCGCCTTCGTCCAGTATCTGCAGTTGCGCGCCGATTCGTTCCGCGCGCATTGTCATGTTCCGCAATCCCTGGCCCGTGTGTTTGCCGGAGTCATCCAGACCTTGTCCGTCGTCAGCAATCGTCATCGTAAACTGTGCCGATGAGTTCACGAGGCTGATGGTCACGTGCTGCGCGCCGCTATGCCTGGCGATGTTGCTGACTGCCTCTTTGAAGATCAAGTAGATGTTCTGCCGGATATCAACGGGGATCTTCTTCTGGGCATCGAGACCGCTCTGCCCGAATTGCACGTTGATCTGGTGGGGAGCAAGGACGTCCGCCGCGAAATCTCGCATGCGATCGACCAGATCGCCAATGGTATCGTTCCGCGCATCGATGGACCATACGATGTCGCCCAATGTGGTGATGATCTCACGGCTTGCCGCACCTATTTGCCTGGAGGTGCTTCGTACCCTGGTTGTGTCTTCAGTCATCTGAATGACTTCCGATTGGACAGCGATCTTCGTGAGTGCTGAGCCGATGTCATCGTGCAGGTCGCTGGCGATGCGCACACGCATCCGCTCAATCTCAAGCAGTCTCGATATCCGGTACTTGTGCACGAGCAGGAGAAGTACACCGATGAGCGCCAGCACCACCAGACGAAACCACCAGGTCTGCCAGTACGGAGGGACGACGGTCAGCCGGACGGCCACCCCCTGTTCATTCCACACGCCATCGTTGTTCGATCCCTTCACCCGAAAGACATACTCTCCCGGATCGAGCTGCGTGTAGTTCACATACCGTCGCGTGCCGGAATGAATCCATCCCTTGTCGAACCCTTCGAGCATGTAGGCATATTGGTTCTTCTCGGGTGCGCAGAAATCCAACGCAGCAAACTCGAACGAGAACAAGTTGTCGCTGTATGAGAGGGTGATGTGCTTGAGGACCGAGATGGCTTCGGACAACTCAACCTCTTTCTCGAACACTTTGAAGCGCGTCAGCACCATCGGGGGGACAAACGGGTTGTCCTCCAGACTGTCGGGGTTGAATGTGTTGAGGCCTCGCATGCCGCCAAAGTAGAACGTCCCGTCCTTCCCTCTACAGTACGCTCCCTGGTTGAACTCATGGCTCTGCAGTCCGTCGCTGATGTCGTAGTTCTTGAAGGTTCTTGTCCGTGGGGTGAACCTCGAAAGACCTTTGTTCGTGCTCAGCCAGAGATTCCCGCTCCTGTCGGGCAGGATCGCGTACACGACGCTGTTGGGTAACCCATCCTGTTCCGTGAAGTGGGTGAATCGACTTGTTGCGTAGTCATACAGACTCAACCCACCGCCTTGGGTACCCACCCACAGGTTTCCTTCGTTGTCCTCAACGATACAGAGTACCGTGTTGTTGCTCAGGCTGGATGGATCCTTCGGGTTGTGCTGAAAGCGGACGAAGGTGTTCTTCAC
The DNA here is from genome assembly GCA_964359075.1 of uncultured Chitinophagales bacterium. Lineage (GTDB taxonomy): Bacteria > Bacteroidota > Ignavibacteria > UBA10030 > UBA6906 > UBA11986. The sequence continues at coordinate 1,192 of CAYHRX010000458.1, read as the reverse complement.
TCGGTCCATCCTGTTCAGTCCAGCCCCCCATGTGCCAACCCAGAAGTTTCCCCTACTGTCTTCATACATTGACCAAACCCAGTTGCCGCTGATCCCCGAAGGATCATTTGGTTCTCGTCTGAAGTGGACGAATTCAATTCTCGGCCTGTCCACTCGATCAAGTCCGCCACCCTCAGTGCCAACCCACAGAGTGCCTGCGCGGTCTTCATAGAGGCACACGATGTCGTTATGAGCAACGCTTCTTGGATTGGTGGGGGAATGTCTGAAGCGAACGAATCGCCTCGTATTCCGATCATAAAGGTTCAACCCTCCATCTCTCGTTCCGATCCACAAGTCCCCGTTGCTTTGTTGACAGATCGAGGACACGATGTTGCTGCTGAGGCTCCCTGGATTGTTGCTGATGTGACGGTAGTGAACGGATCTGCCGGTCTTCTTGGCGTCGAGGTAGTTCAGCCCTCCGCCTTGTGTTCCAACCCAGAGACCTCCGTCGCGATCTTCGCAGAGCGACGTCACTTCGTTGTGGCTGAGACTCGCTCGATCTTCCGGGTTGTGCTCGAAATGCACGAACTTCTCTCTACTGCTATTAAAGCTCGAGAGGCCGTCGGAGGTGCCGAACCACAGCGTTCCTCCTCGATCCTCAAGCATCGCATACACCCCATCGCCGCTCAGACTCTCTTTGCCATTCAGTTCGTGTCTGTAGCGGCGGAACTGCTGCTGTCGATCAAAAGCATTCGCTCCACCATCCCAGGTGCCTATCCAGAGTACCCCTGTGCGAGTCTCGCCGATGCTCACAACAACGTCACTGGATAGACTGCCCGCACGTAGAGGATCGTGGCGGTAGCTCCTGAATTGCCCGGCCGTCCGGTCGAAGAGGTTTAGTCCACCGCCCCAGGTGCCGATCCAGACATTCCCTTGCATGTCTTCATACAGCGTCCTTACCCTGTTGTCACTCAGGCTTTGTGCATTGCGTGCATCGTTTGTATATCGGACAAACCGTCCTTGCTCTCGATCAGCCCGCCGCAATCGTGCGAGGCCGTTCCATGTTCCAACCCAGAGGTCACCGTGAGAGTCTTCCACGACAGATGACACTCGATTGTCAGGGAGCGTTGTGGTATCTGTGGGCGAATGCTTGTAGTGAACCGAGGTCTGTCCTGAGGGATCGTCCGGGTTAAGTCTGACCAACCCGCCTCCC
>CAYHRX010000457.1:0-3278 GCA_964359075.1 uncultured Chitinophagales bacterium | reverse complement strand
GGCAGAAATAAAAACGGCAGCTGCAAAAGTTGCAACTGCCGGAAGTAGCGGGGACAGGACTTGAACCTGCAACCTTCGGGTTATGAGCCCGACGAGCTACCAATTGCTCCACCCCGCGATCGTATCTCAATATACGAAAAGGTTGCCCTCAAGTCAAGCAACGATTGCCGAGAGTTGAGCCGCCATCGCGGCAGCGCTGGCAGGTAGCACAATGGAACCGCCTCGTCCACTCTGTTCTCCGATTCTCCATGTTGAGATTGCCCGACGAAGGACCCGATGTGTTTCGATTGTGCCGACCCGTTTGAAGCCGAAGAGTTGTGTTGCCACGCTCATCATCTTCACGTTGTTTGCTGCAACGGTGGTAACCTGTGCGTGGCATCCACGCGCGCGGCCTTCCTCCAACGACGCTGCTAACAACGCGACTCCAATCCCCCTTCCGTGATACTTCTCATGGAGATTCATGGCATAGCAGCAACGGTGGCGGACGATGATGATCAGACCTGTGTCTGTGTCGTGATCACCAACGAGCGAGAGCCAGTCGATACCAACGATTTCCCCCCCACTCCATGCGGTGAGGCAGACATATCCTGCAGCGTGGCGCATCTGCAGAAGACGTAGCATTTTTCTCTTCACATGTGGCGGCCAGAGATCTTGAACTGAGTCACCGGTCGGGATTTCACCACGCCTGATAACAATGTTGGGAGGGTACACTACCTTGGCTGACACTTCCTGAGACAAGTCCTTGGATAGGACAATCAGCACGCGGTGCTCATAGAACAAACTGCCCATCGATTTCAGGACGCGGCCAAGGAGCCATCGAGTTCCATCGAGAATGCCACGCGTGCTGAATTCTCTGCGGATTCGCTTCACGTATGACTCGTTTGCCGCGTACGATTCTCTTACCTGAGGTGCAATTTCCCCTGCCGTTGGCGAAGTCGCTATGTCTGCTTTCAAGATGGTCTCGACGAAGTCGCTGAGCGTGAGTTTCCCTTTGTCGAGCCAGATCGAGTCAGGGATCTCAATTCTGAACCGTTTCTCCAGCGCGGTAACAAATTCAATTAGCGCAAGCGAATCCAAACCGAGGCCGAGGTCCCCCAGCGGAAGCTCGAGTGAGATCTCTCGCCGGCTATGGGTCAATGCATGGCAGCGCAAGATCTCGATGATCTCTTTTTCTATGAATGCTCTCGGTATCATTATGGATTACTATGACCTACTTGAATTTTGCCTGAGGGTCCTCGGGGGAGTTCCTCGCGGATGTCAATGCGGCGGGGGACCTTGTAGTCCGCCAGACGTGAGTGACAGAAGGTAAGAAGCTCCTGCTCGGTCGCGGGTGCCCGCAATACGACCATGGCATACACAACCTCTTCTCCATTGACGTCACGCGTTCCAGACACTGCGGCTTCGCGCACGGCCGCATGGTGTTCAAGCACCCGACAAACCTCCAGAGGGGAGACCTTCAACCCACCGACATTAATCATCGAGTCAATCCGTCCCATCAAATGGAGGAATCCTTCTCTGTTGAGTGTGCCGATGTCTCCGGTCCGGAATTCACCGTCACGCAACACTGCAGGGCCAGGCGCTTCTCCCATGATGTATCCGGCTGCAACAGCAGCGCTGCGTACCATAACCTCTCCCGGATCATCGGGTGCGCATTCCTTGCCGTCCGCGTCAACGACGCTCATACGTACACCCACCATCGATCTGCCCACCGACTCCGGGTAGTCGAGGATACGTTCAGGGACATGTGTTGTGACCGCGCCTGTTTCTGACGACCCGTAGTGCTGGCATATAGCCACGCCAAATGACCGATGGAAGGACTGTACAGCATCCGGGTGCAGCGGAGCTGTGCAGGAGAGCATGTATCGTACCTGTCTGAGGTTGGAGGGTGGCGACGATGTGCTGTCGAGGAAAAACCTGTACATGCTCGGGACACCGAGGAATACAGAAACCCGCTCGCGCATGATGGTGGCAAGAGCACGACGCGGGATGAAGGATTCATCTATTGTAAGCCTGGCACGTGAGCGTAGTGACGCAAGGACACCAAGGTCGAACCCGTACGAGTGGGAGAGGGGAACAGGTGCGTAAATGTGGTCGTCAGGGTTAAGCGCAAGGGTGTTTGCTATGTTCTCGGATTCTGCGATCAGGTTATTCGATGTGAGTGCGATCGCCTTGGGTTCGCCGGTCGAGCCGGAGGAGAACTTGACCAGCACTGTCCCTGCGGGAAGATGAGCAGGGGATGGCTGTGGTGGAGTTTCAAGAAGCTGCAAGTTCTCGCGACCTACAGGGGGAAGAGACATTGGTATCGCCGCGATGGGTTCGCATGACTGCAGTTTGGGTGCAAGCTCTGTTGTCGTGAGGTAGAATCTGGGTCTTACCACGCGGGCGATTGCTGATAGCTCGACCGTCCCGTACTTGGGCGAGATCAACGCAATTGTCGCGCCCGTCTTGCACAGCGCAAGAAATGAGGAAACGAATGAAGGCGAATTCTGCAGCATCAAACCAACCACCACACCTTCGCCCACAGCAAGGCGGTCGAGCGAAGCTGCACTGCGTTCGGCCGCTTCAAGGAGCTGACCATTTGTCCACTGGTCCTCGCCTGCGGAAATGGCCGTGCGATGGCGATTGGCCCCGAGATGTTCACCGAAGGCATCCCACATCGTTCGTGACGTCGTCGTTGTCATCAGTGTGCCTCCCGCGATAACTGGGAAAGAACCGAAGATGCCGATCTCTCAGTGGCATCACTCTGCGGTCTGTCCGAAGAATAAACGAGCTTGACGAGAGACCGACCTGGTCGAGAAGCCTAACCGCAGAGTTCACGAAGAAGACGCAAAGACCGCAATTGCGGTTATTCTGGTTGAGATTAGATTTTCGACCAAGTTCCCAGACTCATTTCCGATTGTCACGTCGTCAACCTTGCCCTACATAGGGCATTGGCGCTTGTCAAAGCCAGTGGTTTTGTTTGTACCAGTCAACCGTGCTGCGGACTCCATCTGCAAGCGATATTTGCTGCTCGAAGCCAAAATCGCGCTTGGCTTTTGATGCATCACAGGTCCAGTAGTCTTGCACCATGTCTCGGGCCTTCTCGAAGTTAATCAGGGCAGGTTTGGAGCTGAACAACGCGAAGAACTCTGCAAACGCGGCAACAAGGTAGACTGCAGTTTCGGGAAGGCGGACACGCACGACACGGGTGTCCATCACCTTCTTCATTTCGTCACCGATTTCCTCCCATCCATACACATCCTTGCCATCCCTGCCCTCGACCTCAAGCTTCTGAAATA
>CAYHRX010000456.1:0-3291 GCA_964359075.1 uncultured Chitinophagales bacterium | reverse complement strand
CTCGCGGAGCTCGACGCCGAGGAGCTCGACGAGGAGCCCCTCGAGATCGCCGTGAAAGCGTTGTCCGCAATCGCTGTTCTTCTCATAGACATGAACTTCCAGACCCGCCTTTGCAAGGTTTATTGCAGCGGCAAGTCCCGAAGGACCTGAGCCAATGATCTTGATCGACCTCACGAGTCTCGTCTTCTCCCGTCTCTATTCCCTTACCCCAAACCACAAACCCCTAACTGTCAAGTAGCAGTACATCTGTTACAGAGACATGTGTTACACTTAATGCCTTTGTTGTAGCATGACATTTGTTACAATTCACCGTCTGCGTATGATGCATCTCCAACAACAAGGAGGTGCATCATGGACGAGCGCTCGATACGCATTACAGCTGTCAGTAGGCGGCTCCGGGGGGAGCCAGCCTCGAAGATCTGTCGGAGCCTGGGCAAGTCGCGACGTTGGCTATATTACTGGCTCGGTCGGTACTCGCCGAATGATTCTGAGTGGGCATGCACACGTTCCCGGGCGCCCCAGAGACGGCCGGGCAAGACCTCTCAGGAGATCGAAGATCTGGTCTGTTCCGTGCGCCGACGATTGCTTGAGCGCAAGTATGCCCAACGTGGTGCCACGGCCATCTTGTGGGAGCTCAAAGGCCTGCATGTCCGCTCGTTACCCGAAGTCTGGACAATTAACCGCATCCTGCGCCGGCGCGGACTTCTTCCCTACATCAAACCGGCCTATCGAAAGCAGGGCCTACCGTATCCTGCGCTCCAAGCCCGAAGGCCCAACGTCGTGCACGAACTGGACTTGGTCGGGCCACGGTATCTTCACGGTGGCATCCGCTTCTACGGTCTCCAGCTCATCGACATTTACACCAACGCCGTGGCGCTGGCCATACTCGACTCCAAGCGTGATGTGGCCATCGTACAGGCACTTCTGGAGGCTTGGTGCCGCCTGGGACTGCCACGTTACCTCCAGTTGGACAATGAACTCTCCTTCCGCGGATCGAACCGCTATCCCCGAAGCTTCGGCCTGCTCATCCGCCTGTGCCTGTACTTCGGGATCGAGGTGGTCTTCATTCCCGAAGGAGAGCCCTGGCGCAACGGCATTGTCGAGCGCTTTAACGACGTTTACGAGAAGCTCTTCTTCCGGCCGCAGCACCTTGCAGGCCTTGTGGAGCTACGTCATGAGCTTCTGGAGTTTGAACGCTTCCACAACCGCCATCACCGCTACAGTAAGCTTGGGCAACGGACACCCAACTCGATGCATCTCCCTCTGGCCAGAAGGCGCCGGCCAACACTCAACCCGGCATCCATCCGGAATCTGCCCTGGAAAGACGGACGTATCTCCTTCGTACGCCTTACCGACGATCAAGGAACAGTTCGCTTCTTCACTGAACGTTTCCTTGTTGACCGCTCCCTCGTCCATGAATACGTCAAAGGAACCATCGACACCAAGCAACAGCTTCTCCGCTTCTCTCACCAGGGACGACGCATCAAGACCGTCCGCTACACAGTCTCAAAGAACACCAAAGTGTAACACATCTTATGCTACAAGCTTGTAGCAAAAAGTGTAACAGATGTTATGCTATATGACACCTAACCTCTAAACCCAAACCTCTTCCTCCTACAACGGAATATTCCCATGCTTCTTCTTCGGATTCAGATCCACCTTGTCTTCAAGCATGCGCAAGGCACGTATGAGCCGAGGTCGAGTCTCTGATGGTTCGATCACATCGTCTATATATCCTCGCTCTGCGGCGATGTACGGGTTGGCAAATTTTTCCGTGTACTCAGCTACCTTCGCCTCAAGAGCCTTGGCCTTGTTCCGCTCCTTCGCAATCTCTTTCCTGAAAATTATCTCAACGGCGCCGCGGGGTCCCATCACTGCGATCTCCGCAGTCGGCCATGCGAGGTTGACATCACCCCGAATGTGCTTAGAGTTCATAACGTCGTAGGCACCGCCGTAGGCCTTCCTCGTGATCACGGTGACCTTGGGGACTGTTGCCTCGCAGAATGCGAAGAGGAGTTTCGCACCATGCTTGATAATCCCGCGCCACTCTTGGTCCGTCCCCGGCAGAAAACCGGGCACATCCTCGAAAACGACAAGAGGGATATGGAAGGCGTCACAGAAACGAACAAACCTCGCACCCTTAATTGAAGAGTCAATATCGAGAACACCAGCGAGAACCGCGGGCTGATTTGCGACAATTCCTACTGACTTTCCGCCAAGATGTGCAAAGCCAACAACCAAGTTTTGGGCGTAGTGTTCATGCACTTCGAAAAATTCCCCTCCGTCCACGATAAGTTTGATCACGTCCTTGATGTCATACGGTTTGGTCGGGCTATCAGGAATGATGGAGTTGAGGCGCTCCTCCCGCCGGTCGAGTGGGTCATCGGTCTTGACCAGGGGAGGATCAGTCATGTTGTTCGGAGGAATGAAACTCACCAGTTTTTTGATGCCGTCGAGGCATTCGATTTCATTCTCGCATGCAAAATGAGCAACGCCGCTTTTCGTCGCGTGCGTCATAGCGCCGCCGAGCTCTTCGAACGAGACATCCTCATGTGTGACAGTCTTTACCACATTCGGACCTGTAACAAACATGTAGCTAGTGTTCTTCACCATGAAAACGAAGTCCGTTATGGCAGGAGAATAGACCGCCCCACCGGCGCAGGGGCCCATAACTGCCGAAATTTGCGGGATGACCCCAGAAGCTAATGTGTTACGAAGGAAGATGTGCGCATAGCCGCCCAGACTGACAACGCCTTCCTGAATTCTCGCACCGCCAGAATCATTAAGGCCGATCAATGGAGCACCCACTTTCATCGCCATATCCATGATCTTGCAGATTTTCTCCGCATGCGCCTCCGAAAGCGAGCCGCCGAACACAGTAAAATCCTGACTAAAGACGAATACCAATCTCCCATTGATCGTGCCGTGGCCAGTGACGACTCCATCTCCGAAATACTTTTGCTTTTCGAGACCAAAGTCATGGGAGCGGTGACGAACCAGCGCGTCCATTTCAACGAAGCTTCGCTCGTCAAGGAGAATGTCAAGGCGTTCGCGGGCGGTGAGCTTTCCCTTCCGGTGCTGCTCCTTGATGCGTTCCTCGCCGCCACCGAGAAGAGTTTTTGATCTCAGTTCGCGCAGGTATTCAAGTTTGGATTTAGACATGTGGGTTTATTAAAAGGATTGAAAGTGGTAAAAGAATTCAATGGTTCTGAGGAGAGAATCCTGACTAATCCTGGCAATCGTGGTCAAAGATAGAGAAAGATGGAGGGAGAATCAAGAGAGCTAATAGCG
>CAYHRX010000455.1:0-3316 GCA_964359075.1 uncultured Chitinophagales bacterium | reverse complement strand
GGAATGACTGTGCTCGACCTCGGCTCCGGTGCCGGCATTGATGTCTTCCTTGCCGCAAAGGCCGTCGGCCCGAACGGCAAAGCCATCGGACTCGACATGACAGATGAGATGCTGAAACGGGCGCGAGCGAACAAGGTGAAGCTTGGCATCTCTAATGCGGAGTTCTGGAAGGGCGAGATTGAGAACATGCCGGTTGAATCAAACACCATCGACCGCATTATCAGCAACTGCGTCATCAACCTTGTGTCTGATAAGAGCAAGGCGTTCTCTGAAATGCACCGTGTGCTGAAACCCGGAGGAAAGTTCACTGTATCTGACATCGTTTCTGTTGGCAAGATTCCGGACGATGTACGAAGGGACATGGAGCTCTGGGCAGGATGCATCGCCGGAGCCCTCGACAAAAATGAGTACCTCCAGATCGTGAGAGAAGCCGGCTTCAAAGACCTGACGATCTCCGCTGAGAAGCCATACAACCTTGAGGGCAACACATCGTTTGGACTTGAGAGCATAACACTCACGGCAACAAAATGAATCAGCCAACAGTCCGTCAGGCAACGCCCCAAGACCTGGACAGGATCAAGCAGCTTTTGGACGCCGAATCACTGCCAACGACCGGAGTCGCTGAATACCTTCAGCACTTCCTCGTGGCCGAGAAGAACGGTTTGATTCTCGGCGCCATCGGACTTGAGGTGTACGGCGAGACGGCCCTGCTGCGCTCTGTGGTGGTCTCACTAAAAGACCAACGTACCGGGATCGGCAGCATGCTCTACAGCCGGAATCTCGAACAGGCCCGCAGGCTTGGGGTGAGGAAGCTTGTACTGTTGACGAATACCGCTGAGGCGTACTTCGCAAAGAGGGGCTTCAGGAAGATTGACCAGAAGAGCGTAACCGGTCCCATCACAACATCGGTTGAGTTTACCGGCGCATGCCCGTCTAACGCCGTGTGCATGGAGATGACCTTGTGACGAGGATTCTTGTTCTCTGCACTGGCAACTCCTGCCGCAGTCAGATGGCCGAAGGATTCTTGAAGTCATTCAACTCAAGTCTTGAGGTTCACTCTGCCGGGACAGTCCCGGCTCTTCGGGTTCATCCAAAGGCCGTTCAGGTGATGAAAGAAATCGGACTGGACTTGAGCGCAGCGTCCCCAAAGAGCGTCGATCAATTTCTCGATCAGTCGTTCGGCTACGTCATCACCGTCTGCGATCATGCAAAGGAGACATGCCCGGTCTTCACCGGCAAAGTCAAGCATCGGCTTCACTTTGGATTCGATGATCCCGCCGAGGCCACCGGGACGGAGCAGGAGATTCTCGCAACGTTCAGGCGGGTGAGAGATGAAATCCGTGAACGGTTCCGCCAATTCCATCTCGAATATCTCCAGACTACCGGGTGAAAAGATGAACCACGAAGACACGAAGACGCAAAGAAACAGAAATAGTGTGGAATGAATCATGCCGTCCACACTTAAGAAGCTGTCCGTTCTCGATAGATACCTGACGCTGTGGATATTTCTCGCAATGGCTGTTGGTGTTCTCTGGGGTTACATCTCTCCGGGTATTGTACAGTTCTGGAACTCATTCCAATCTGGAACAACCAACACTCCGATCGCCGTCGGACTGATCCTGATGATGTACCCGCCACTTGCCAAGGTGAAGTACGAAGAACTTGGAGACGTCTTCAAGAACGTCAGGGTCCTCACACTCTCGCTCGTGCAAAACTGGGTCATCGGGCCGGTGCTGATGTTCGTGCTCGCTGTCGTCTTCCTGCAAGAATACCCCGAGTACATGGCCGGACTAATCATGATCGGACTCGCACGCTGTATTGCCATGGTAATCGTATGGAACGAGCTGGCGAAAGGCGACATCGAGTATGCTGCTGGACTCGTCGCGTTCAATTCGATCTTCCAGGTTCTTTTCTTCTCTCTCTACGCGTATGTCTTCCTCACCATCATTCCCGGGTGGCTTGGATTGAAGACGTTTGCTGTTGAGATCACAATCGGACAGATTGCCGAGAGTGTCTTCATCTACCTTGGCATACCGTTCATCGCCGGACTTCTTACACGCGTCATCATGCTCAAGGCCAAAGGCAGAGAGTGGTACGAGACGAAGTTCATCCCGAAAATCAGCCCGGTGACACTGATCGCTTTGCTCTTCACCATTCTCGTCATGTTCTCCCTGAAGGGCGAATTCATCGTCAAGATTCCGCTTGATGTGCTGCGGATTGCCCTCCCCCTGGTGCTGTACTTCGTCATCATGTTTCTCTTCTCGTTCTATCTTGGAAAGAAGCTCGGAGCGGATTACGCGAAGACAGCCACACTCTCATTCACCGCGGCAAGCAACAACTTCGAGCTGGCAATTGCGGTGGCGGTGGCGGTGTTTGGGATTAATTCAGGAGAGGCATTTGCTGCGGTCATCGGCCCGCTCGTGGAAGTGCCGGTGTTGGTGAGTCTTGTTGGAGTCTCGTTGTGGTTTCAGAAGAAGTATTTCAGGAGTGTGGAGCGAGGGGACATTGTAGCACCCGATGTTTGTCCATGATTTCACTTGCAACTCATTAGACATCCTTTTCACATCTGGCCGCACCTTCCCACTCCCTTTGAATCCTCTCAAACACCTTCTCCACGCTCGCGTACACCTCATCGTTCGTGAAACGCAAGACCTTGATGTAGTGAGACTGAAGATACGAGTCCTTCGTCGCGTCATGCACCTCTGCCCCAGGACTGTTATGTGAGTCGCCGTCCAGCTCAATGCAGAGTCGCTCGCTAGGGCAATAGAAGTCCATGATGTACGGGCCGTAACTGTGCTGTCTGCGGAACTTGCGTCCATCAAGCTGACTGTGTTTGAGAAAAAGCCAGAGGAGCTTTTCGGCAGGAGTCGGATCGTTGCGGAGTTGCTTGCGGCGGGGTTTCAATGATGGGCGGTTGTGGCGTTGTTGCATTGTGTCTCCATGTTTCGACCACCCCCTGCCCCCTCCTATGCTCGGAGAGATCAATTGGTAGGAGGGGGTGCGTGCTGGTCGGCTCTCAACAGAGTGAAACACTCCCCTCCTTCACTGCGCTTCATCTGCGTTAAGGAGGGGGCAGGTCTACGACTCCGACGAGTCGCAGACTCGTCGAGGGGTGGTCACACTGCACTGCCCTCGATGATCTTCCGTTCCTCGTCCATGATTCCGTACAGTTCATACACAAGCTCATCTATCTTCCTGTCCGTCGCCTCGATCTGGCGCTGGATGGGTTCCTTCTCGCTGTCGAATCTCGCTTTGTTGAGCTGCTTGTGCAGGTCGAGCATCTTCTCGACGAGCGCAACGAGAACATCGTGCATCT
>CAYHRX010000454.1:0-3316 GCA_964359075.1 uncultured Chitinophagales bacterium | reverse complement strand
ACTCTGTGCCTCGGTGCCTCCGTGGCTAAGAATTTTGTTTTTCAACACCCTGCTAAGTAAAGGAACCCCAGCAATGTCTGTCGTTGTACAGTTTTCCACCATTCCGGAGATGTTCCAGAAACTGACCGAGAAGTTTGCCAGCGAAACGCGCCCGGTAATGATGTATAAGTCCGGCGGATCGTATCACAACATCAGCTATGCAGAGCTGAGACGACGCGTTGAGCTGTTTGCCAACGGTCTTGCCGCTATTGGAGTGAAGCGTGGCGACCGCGTGTCCATCATCTCCGAGAACCGTCCCGAGTGGGCCATCGCCGACATGGCGCTCGTGTCTCTCGGGGCCATCGGCGTTCCCGTCTACCCCACCATGACGGCGAAGCAAAACGAGTTCATCCTCAACGATGCCGACGTCCGGTTCGTCATCGTCTCAAACCAGTTCCAACTAAACAAAGTGTTGAAGGTGATGGCCGATGTGAAGTCGCTGGAGAAGATCATCCTGATGAATGACAAAGAGCCGATCACCTACGCGAATACGCTTAGCCTCTCCGCCGTGATGGAGATGGGGGAGAAGTTTCAAAAGGAACACCCCGGCTATCTGCAGGAATCGATCAACGCGGTAAAGCCGCAGGACTTGCTAACTTTCATTTACACCTCGGGTACGACCGGCAACCCGAAAGGCGTCGTGCTCACGCACAGCAACCTTGTCAGCAACATGGTCAGTGCTGCGTCGGTGATCCACATCGGGATGGGCGATCTTCTGCTCTCTTTCCTCCCTCTCAGTCATTCCTTCGAGCGCATGGCCGGATACTACACTGCCCTTGCAGTCGGCGCGAGTATTGCATACGCCGAGAGCGTGGAGACTGTCGCGGCGAATCTTCTTGAAGTCCATCCTACCATTGTGCTGACCGTGCCGCGTCTGTTTGAGCGCATCCACGGCAGGATCATGAAGCAGGTGGATGGTGGATCCCCCGTGCAGAAAAGGATCTTCTACTGGGCGCTCGACGTGGGGAGGCGTTATGCGAATGCCGGCAGGAAGAAAAGTATTTCGCCGGCGTTGCGGATTCAGCATGCCATTGCCGACAAGCTTGTCTTCAGCAAGCTGCGCGAGAAAACGGGCGGCCGAATCAAGTTCTTTGTGTCTGGTGGTGCCGCCCTCGGGCGGGAGTTTGGCGAGTTCTTCGAGGCGGTCGGCATAAACGTCATCGAAGGGTACGGTCTTACCGAGACATCACCCGTCATCAGTGTCAACCCGTTGGAAGACTTCCGGTTCGGAACGGTGGGTAAGCCCATTCCCGGTGTTGAGGTGAAGATTGCTGAAGACGGAGAGATCCTCAGCCGCGGTCCACACATCATGCAGGGATACTGGAACAACAAGGAAGCGACAGACGAAGTGCTGGACAAGGATGGCTGGCTGCACACCGGCGACATTGGAATGTTCGATGCGGACGGCTATCTGCACATCACGGACAGGAAGAAGCATCTCTTTGTCAGCTCGGGCGGGAAGAACATTGCACCTGCGCCGATTGAAAACCTGTTCCTTACATCAAAGTATATCGAGCAGTTCATGCTCATCGGCGACAGGCGCATGTACTGCACGGCGCTGATCGTTCCTGATTTTGAAGCGTTGAAGGAATACGCCAAAGGGCACGGCATCAGCTTCTCGAACAACGCCGAGCTCATCGGATCGCCCGAGATCAATAACCTCATCGACCAAAATATCGACCAGTTGCAGAAGGACCTCGCGAACTTCGAGCGTGTCCGGCGATTTGCTCTTCTTGAGAAGCCGTTCACAATTGAAGATGGCGAGATGACTCCGTCGCTGAAAGTGCGACGAAAGGTGGTTGAACAGAGGTACGCTGAGCTGATTGAGGGGATGTATAAAGGCGTGAGTTGAGGAGCAACGCATCCATTCATTGACATTCAACCCCGTTTTAGCTACATTTTCATAGTTTTGAAGAATTTTCCTTCTGACTTCTCTGTTGAAAGTACACGATGATCGAGCAGTATATTCCCATCGGCATCATGATCCTGTTCGCAGTCCTATTCGGGATCGTGCTCGTCAATATCAACAAGTGGATTGGACCCAGCAAACCGAACGAAGAAAAGCTCTCGACCTACGAGAGCGGCATGGAGCCGGTGAAAAGCGCCCGTGAGCGCTTCTCCGTGAAGTTCTACCTCGTTGCAATGCTCTTCATCGTGTTCGATATTGAAATCGCGTTCATGTATCCGTGGGCGGTGAAGTTCCGCGAGCTTGGCTTGTTTGGGTTGGTTGAGATGCTGGTATTCATAGGGATACTGCTCGTAGGGTTCTTGTATATTTGGAGGAAAGGAGCGTTGAGATGGCACTAGAACGACTTGAGCAAGATGGTTTCTTGACGACTCGCCTTGATGAGGTTATCAACTGGGCACGGAAGAATTCCCTCTGGCCGATGCCGATGGGGATTTCGTGCTGTGCTATTGAGATGATGGCGACTGCCTCACCTCGATTTGACATTTCCCGGTTCGGATCTGAGGTCATGCGCTTCACGCCGCGTCAATGCGACGTAATGATTGTGGCCGGCACAGTGACGTACAAGATGGCAAAGGTCGTCCGCAAGATCTACGACCAGATGCCCGAGCCCAAATGGGTGATCTCGATGGGCGCCTGTGCATCGTCCGGCGGCATGTTCCGTTCGTATTCTGTGGTACAAGGGATCGATCAGTTCATGCCGGTTGATGTGTATGTTGCCGGTTGTCCGCCGCGACCGGAGAACCTCTTGCATGCACTCATCACGTTGCAGAAGAAGATCGAACAGGATCGAACCATCGGTAATCTCATCCGCAAAGAACCAATCTTCATTGCCGATGCGCCGGCGCAACGATCTGCAGGGCAGGTTGCATGAATGATGTTATCGTCCGGAGGCTGAAGGACCAGTTTCCTCAGAGTATCGAAGCCACGAATGAGTTCCGCAACGACCTCACCGTTCAGGTAAAGAAACAGGACATCGTCAAGGTGTGTGAGTTCCTGAAGAATGACCCCGACCTGACGTTCGATATGATCATCGATCTCTGTGGCGCTGACATGTACCGTCCCGAGGGCCGGTTCGAGGTGATCTACAATCTCTACTCCCTCAAAAACAGGAAGTACATGCGGCTGAAGGTGCTCGTGGATGAAGAGGATCCCGTGGTTGACACGGTATCAACTGTGTGGGCCGGCGCGAATTGGCACGAGCGCGAAACGTTTGATATGTACGGGATCAACTTTGAAGGGCATCCGGATCTGCGCCGCATGTACATGCCTGAGGAGGCGATACAGCGGAAGGTGAGTATTGTGTATTGC
>CAYHRX010000453.1:0-3317 GCA_964359075.1 uncultured Chitinophagales bacterium | reverse complement strand
TGTCAAAGGAGCCAGGGAAAGTGGCCGTAGTTCCCAATCCATACCGGACAGATGCCAACTACACGAAGGAGCGCGGAGGATACGAAGGGCTTACCAACGATTGGGATGAAACCGATCGAATAGTGAAGTTCATTAACCTGCCGACGGTATGTACAATCCGGGTGTTCTCTCTTTCAGGAGATCTGGTCCGGACGATCAAGCATGATGGTGGTGCGGGTCTTTCCTTCCCCGTTGGCAGTGTAAATATGGAGCTGGTGAGCGAAAGCAACCGTGCGCTTGCAAGCGGCATTTACATCTTTACTGTCGAGTCTGATTACGGAACTCAGACCGGCAAATTCGTGATTATTCGATGAGATGATTATGAAACATCCAACAATGCAAACGGTAGTCATCCTGCTGGTGTGCTCCTTCTTCCTGGTCTCGGAAGCGGACGCCGGGAACAGGGCCGGCTCGGTCTCAGGTCAGTTCCTCAAACTTCCGGTGAATGCGCGAGCAACCGCTCTTGGGAATGCTCAAGTCTCGCTTGCTGAAGGTGCCGGCTCAGTTGCATACAATCCGGCAGGGATCCTCAGCGTGGCCAACGTTTCCTTCGGCGCCACATATCACCAGTGGTTTGCTGACATCACGCATTCGTTCTTTGGTGTGGCAGCGAACTTTCAGGAATGGGGCAGCGTGGGGATCGGCGTCATGGTGCTGACAACCGACGACATGCTGGTGAGGACGCCCGAGTTCCCTGAGGGAACCGGTGAGAAATTCAAGGCAGCTGATTTCGCATATACGTTCGCATATGGCCGGCAGATCAGCCAGGAGTTCGCGCTCGGTCTCAGTGTGAAGTACATCCAATCGTATCTCTTCAACAAGACCATCGGCTCCAAAGCTGTTGCTTTCGATATCGGAACTCTTTACGACATCCCCATCTTGAGGACGAGGTTGGGAATCTCCGTGAACAACCTCGGGCAGGATCTGAAGTACATCAACGAGCAGTATTCGCTTCCCACAGCGCTGCGATTTGGTGCGAAGACCACGGTGTTCGAAGAAGACATCCACCGTGTATTTGTCGCAATACAGTTCGGCCGGCCCAACGATGCCGATGAGCAATACAACCTTGGAGTGGAGTACGTTTTTCAGGAATTTGTTTCCCTGCGCGGAGGATATGGGTTCAACTATGACACGCAAGACTTCAGCGGCGGATTGGGAGCCAAGCTGACAAACCTCGGCATTGATGGCCAATTGGACTACGCGTATACGCACTTCAAGTTCTTGCCTGCAACGCATATGTTTACCATTGAAATAGGATTCTGAGCATGACGCGATATCCCGGTATACTCCTGGCAGTGATGGCGGCAGTCGTGATTGCATTGTCTGGCTGCGAGCTTGACACACAAACACCTGACTTTCCAGTCATCAATCCAGCCAACCATGTCGTTATCAACGAAGTGTTTGTCCTACCAGAGACAAACCAGAATCGGTTTAGCTGGATTGAGTTCTATAACCCAAGCTCTCAAAGAGTGAGTCTGCGGAAATGGAAGCTGAATCTGAATACCTCGTATCAAGTGGTTGTTTTGGATACCGGTGGGAACGTCCTGAGCTTTCAGACTGGCATGGGTCCGGTTGATATTCCGTTGGCCCTGGCGGGGAGCCTGAACATGCCACCGTATGGGTTCATCACCCTGGTGGATAATGAAGACCGGATGTTGAACTATACTGAGTACGGACCGGGCAGCGGACCTAAAGTGGTTCTCGGGGGGAGGTTTTTTGCCATCGATTCGCTGAGGGCATCAGATACGAGTCGCGTCGACTCAATTAGAATCTCTATCTATGAGTTCAGATTGAAGACAGCCGACCAACTGGTTCTAAAGGACAGTGCCGGTGTTGAAGTCGATGTTGTTCGCTTTGGGAACTATGCATGGACGGGTCCAGGAAACGACCCATTTCCGAACAACAGATCCATCGGCATTCCACCAGAGTATCAATCCATCGCAAGATATGCTGGTGCGTATTCAACTGGAAACACCGCCGAAGACTTCTACATCACCGGTGTGCAGATTCCCCTCACGCGCCCGATACCTCACTGGATTAGTCAGGCTTACAAGCGGTGACGCTGAGAGGATACTAAAGGGAAAACGGAAGGAGATTATCTCCTTCCGTTTTCTGTTTAGTGGCAGCTATTATGCAGGGAAGTAAGCGCGTTGCCGTCTAACCCACGAACATCGAAACGTCTCCCGCTCCAATCCGAATAACCCGGGGAGACTCATCCGTTAGATCAATCACTGTCGACGGCTCTGACGTCAGTAACCCTCCATCGATGATCATATCCACCTGGTTATGAAACTGATGGATGATCACAGCCGGGTCATTGAGAGGCTCGCTGTCCTCAAACGTAACACTCGTGCTTAGGATGGGATGTCCGAGTTCCTTCACTAGCGCGAGCGTGATGGGGCTGTTTGGCACTCTGATGCCGACAGTTTTCCGCTTTGACACGAGAATCTTCGGGAGGTGTTTCATGCGCGCAGCAGGGAGGATGAACGTGTACGGACCCGGGATGAGATGCTTCATCACCTTGAACGCCGGGTTGCTTACATGCGCGTACTCGCTGATGTGTTTCAAGTCCGAACAGACAAAGCTAAAGGGCTTGTCGTCTCGCTGTCGTTTGATGAGGTAGATCTTTTCGATGGCATTCTTGTCTTCAACACTGCATCCCATGCCGTACACGGTGTCGGTCGGGTAGATGACGACGCCACCGCTCCGCAACACATCTACGGCCTTTCCGATGAGTCGGTGTTCTGGATTCGTAGGGTGAATTCTGAGTATCATACTTGTGCTCTTGTAACTCATTCAAAATATGGGATTTGTCCATCGGAATCAATTGGCAGGAACGACGTGCAGGTTCATGCCGCCCCACACATCGTTTCCTTCCCCTTGTCAACTGTTGACTTTGATTGGGCAATGTAATAAGTTGGGCTCAAGCAATTGTGAGAAACCGTTCTTACCCATCCACTAAGCAAAGGCCATGTAGCCATGGGCGTAGATGGCGCAACACTCCAAGCGACGACCCCCTCCCGCAGCACACCCAAGCGAAATCCCAACACACCAATTCAATCAGGCATGGGTGGACTGGAGCCGTGGGTGTCCGGACCGATCTATCAATGGGACGCAGCCCATGTGAGGCACCTGTTACGTCGCGCTGCATTCGCTCCAACTGTTGCGGAGGTAAACGCTGCGCTCACGCTAACGCCAAACGCAGTCGTCAACACGATGTTGACTCCTCCTCCCGCCCCCGCACCGCCTCTTCGTATTCCCGGGCATGGCGCTCCTGC
>CAYHRX010000452.1:0-3336 GCA_964359075.1 uncultured Chitinophagales bacterium | reverse complement strand
GATGGCCGCAAGGCCGGTGGCCTTTTTCTTGGGTGCTGACTCCTCAGGCATGAAATCCGCACTCGGCAACCGGTTCTCAGAACCGCCAAGCAGATGATGTTGCACCTCGTATCGCGTTACCAGCCGTCCATCGGTTTCTTGTGCAAGCGAGTGCAGCGGAAAGACAAGGGCGAGGAGAACGACCCATTTCGTTGTTGCCATACTGAACCTTTATGAGTTATACTGATTGAAGCCGTTGGTTGAGAATTGGTAACAAGTCCTGGGCCTGTCGACTCCGCTTGGGGTTCTTGAGATGTGAGAAAACGTCGTCCCAGCTCCCATCATAGATCATTACCGGAACATCGAGCTGGTCTTCCAACTGCGGCACTGTTGCATCGTCCAAGAACAATCCGTCCCCATTCAGGATGTCCGGAGGAAGAAGAACCATGTCGCCGCAGTTCTTGTCCTTCATGGCTGAATATAAACATTTGCCGGAAAGAAGTCCAGCAACGGTAACATTCTCGCCGAAGAGAGTGTTCGTGGCAACGATCAATTCAACATCCAATCCTCCAACCCCTTGCAATCGAGGGAGAATCTCGTGGCGCATGAAGCCGGAAGCCGAGACGCTGGTCGCCATCACCATGCGGCGTCTCTTCGAGAGCCTGGCCGGCAACTTCTTTGCCTGCCGATTGAAGTCGTCCACGAAACTCCTGACCAGGCCCACACCATTCTCGGTCTGGGGAAAGCCATCGTAGTACTTTGCCGGCGGAATCTCGCGGTCGGCCGTGACATAGAACTCATCCGACGCATACACGAACGCCCGTCCTATTTCCTTGCGGAACTTCTTCTGCCAACCCTCAACCTGGTCCAGGAGGATGTTGGCGTAGTCGTGATCGACCCTTTTCAACTCGGGCAACCCGAAGCGGTGATCAGTTAGTCCGACGGGAACCACCGCGAGCGACACAACGTGCTTGTTGTAGAGATACAAATCCTCCACTGTCTTAACGAGCGCTTGACCATCGTTGATGCCCGGGCAGAGGACGATCTGCGTGTGCATGTCAATGCCGGCGTCGTGCAGCAGCTTGATCTTGTTCAGGATAAGGTCATCCTTCCTGAGACCCATCAGCCGTTTGCGGATTTCATAGTTGGTGACATGGACGGAAATGTACTGAGGAGAGAGCCGTTGTTCGATGATGCGCTGGAGAATGGCGGGTCCGGCATTCGTCATGGTTGTGTAGTTACCGTACATGAACGATAGGCGATAGTCGCCATCACGGAAGTAGAGTTGACCCCGAAGGCCTTTGGGATTCTGATCGACGAAGCAAAAAATGCAGTCGTTGCCGCAGGAGAGGATCTGCATCTCCTCAAAGTCAATCCCCACCCGGTCGTCCTCATCCTTCTCGATGTCGTAGACGGTGCCTTCCTTGCCCCGGAAAACCCTCAGGGAAATCTCTTCTCTCCCTTCATGAAACCGGTAGTCGATGGCATCGAGGACACGCTTACCGTTTACCTCAAGCAGGTCATCACCGATCTGGATGCCGATCTCTTCGGCTATGCTGCCGGGTTCAACCGTCGTGATCTTCACGCAGCAACCGCCTCTTTGAGTATTCGCCCCACACACTTATCGTGCTTCACTTCCGTAATCTCAACGGGGACAATTGCATTCGCTTCAACCAAAGAGACCGGCAGACCAACTCGCACGTAGTTGTCAGTGAATCCAAAGCGCACATCCTCCTCAACATCACTCTCAGTAAGCACTAGCACTGTTTTGCCGATGTGGCTCCTGTAGAACTCACGCTTCTTCTTCATCCCAATGGCTCGGAGAATCTCGTTCCGCTTGAATCGTACCTTCGGCTCGACCTGTTCGACGAATCCAATTGCAGGCGTGTTCGGCCGCTCCGAATACGTGAATACATGAAGGTACGAGACAGGCAGTCCTTCTATGAAGTCCAACGTCGTGTGAAAGTGCTCGTCTGTCTCACCGGGGAATCCCGTTATCACATCAACACCGATGCCGCACTCCGGTATCGTCGTCCGGACCTGGCGGACAAGGTCGGCATACATCTGTGTGTTGTAGCGGCGCCGCATACGGCGAAGGATTTCGTCGCAGCCGCTCTGCAGGGGAATATGAAGATGCTTGCACATCTTCGGCTGACTGGCGATGAAGTCTATCATCTCCTTCGTAAGCAGGTTCGGCTCAATGGAACTGATGCGAATGCGCTCGAGTCCATCGACGTTCGCAAGACGATGAAGCAACTCCAGCAGCGACGTTCCAGCGCTCTTTCCATAGTCGCCGACGTTCACACCAGTGAGTGTGATCTCTCTGAAACCCTCAGAGACGAGCTCTCTGGCCTGGGCGACACAGGCATCGGTGCGCTGACTCCGGCTTGCCCCACGTGCAAGGGGAATCGTGCAGAAGCTGCAGTTGTAGTCGCAGCCATCTTGTACCTTCAGGAATGCCCGTGTGCGGTCGCCCACCGCAGTTGTGTACGACACGCCGAAGTCATCGACGGTATCGATGTCCGAGACAAAGACGTGGGGGTAGAGCTTCTTCTCGAGGCCGCCGATGTAATCGAAGACCTCAAATTTCTCCCGTGCGCCCAAGATGAGGTCGACGCCATCTATCGCCGCAACTTCTTCAGGCGCAAGCTGAGCATAGCACCCGGTGACAACAACAAACGGGTTTGCTGATGTGCGGACTGCTTTGCGAACGATCTGCCGGCACTCACGGTCTGCTCGCTCGGTAACGCTGCATGTGTTGATCACGCAGACGTCCGAGGGCTGACCAAACTCCACGACGGTGAAGCCTCGATCGACGAACTGCTTGCCAAGCATGGAGGTCTCGGCAAAGTTCAGTTTGCATCCCAACGTATGAAGTGAGACTGTTGCCATACACCTGACACAAAAAAGAGCTGCCCGCGATCCGAGCAGCTCTTTGGTTTTACGATGGAGCCGTTGTTAGTGCCGTTCCAACAAAACGATTGTACGACGTACTCCAGATCCGACTTGTTGGAACGGGCACTGTGCCACTTCGTCTGTATAGTGATTCAGTTGGAGTGGCACTAGTTTTCGGTGGGGATGGAAGTATCGCCAGCCGGCGCTACACCAATAATGGTAGCAGTGTCCCCAACAGTCGATGCCGGCAGCTTGTGCTCCGCCATGTACTGCTCAACGGCCTTGGACTCCTTGTCTCTGAAGTACTCAACAACGGAGAGAACGATCTTCTTCGCATCCTTGTCGAACTCGACGACCTTCAGAGGAAGCACATCACCAACCTTGAACTTGTCGGCAATGTTCTTAACCTGCGCTAGCGCAAGCTGCGACACCGGTACGAAGCCATCTACGCCGAGGGGCAAT
>CAYHRX010000451.1:0-3340 GCA_964359075.1 uncultured Chitinophagales bacterium | reverse complement strand
CAGGATCGACAGTTATCCGTGGATATGGGGAAATGGGTTTCTTGTCCTCAAGGTGAACCATCTGAATGGCCAATATGAGGTCACGGGGTACAACGTCCCGATTGAAACAAATGCAGCGGGTAATATGAACACATACATCACGAATACAGCGCCTGGCGACTACCTTGCAATCTCAGCAATTGGGGACGCCAGGACAAACGTTAGTGAAGCGTTATACGTCACATTGGAATCTCTGGGAAGTCAGATGATTCGGCTCGCGCAACCCGGCCAATCATGGGCAATGATCGCGAAGAAGGGGACTTCGGGCCCAGGCATGCCGGTAATCGAGAACCTGACGAACGACAGTGCCGTGGTAAACTTCCTCGCCCCTCTTTCGTTCGGTGCCAGCCCTGGGACAATCTCGACGGCTGGCATTGTAACACCTACGTCATGGTCTGCTTTCCATTGGCGGGCGAATGCTCCACAGGGCACGGACATCAAATCAGCGTTCCTTGGCGTGCGTTCGAATGGTGTTGCGGATACATTGCGCATAATCCCCAAAGACAGCACTGATATTGGCTTGTACTTCCTGAATGCGCTTACGTCCGGTCCGACATATAAGACGGTGAAGCTCGGTGGGTTGTTGTCGACAGCAAACGAACAGATCTCTCCACTTCTCAAGGATTGGTGGGTCGATTTCGTGCCTCCGGCAGACCTCGCCGTGAGTTCCAGAACTGTGGGGATGCACGACCTGACCGTTCAGAAAGGGAGTCAGGTGAACCTGCCTGTAACGGTGCACAACATCGGATTCAAGGGCATCGATAGTGCCCGCGTGGTCGTCTCGGTGTTCGACAAGTTCAACAAGGCCCGGCCAATAGCATCTGCGATGTTGGACACGATCCCCGTGAACGGAACAAAGTCGACGACCTTTTCAATCTCGACAACCAACTTCTCTCGCCGGGTAACGCTGCAAGTGAACGTTTCGCCGTCAAAGAAGAACAAAGACCTCGTTCCCGACAACAATAACGCATACTACACGTTCAATGTTGTCGGTGCGGCCACTTCCGGCATCCAGCTCTTCGCTGACGGCGTGCAGTTGATGGATGGCGATTACGTTGCATCGAAGCCAAAGCTTGTTGTCAGGCTGCCGAAGGAGGAGGAGGGTGGCCAGGGTGTGCGACAGACCGTGTTCTACGTGGACAACAAGGAGGTCAATGCGCCAGGCTCGGACATTGTCAGCGACGAGCCGACGAAGGCCATGAGTGATGACGACCTGATCTTCACACCGCATCTTTCTGCTGGAACACATGAGCTGAAAGTGAGAACGCTCTCGGTCAGCTCTCTTGGCGACCCGGACACACTCGAGCAGGTGCTCAAGGTGAATGTGGAGGATCGGATGGGCATCCTCAAGCTCTACAACTATCCGAATCCGTTCTCGAGGGACACATACTTCACGTTTGTGCTCTCCGGCGACAAAGCACCGGAAGAGCTGAGCATCCGCATCTTCACCATCGCAGGCCGCCGCATTCGTGAGATCGTGGTGCCGCAAAGTCAGCTGACAGTTGGCTTCAACCGTGTGTACTGGGACGGAAGGGATTCCGACGGGGATGAGCTGGCGAACGGCTACTACTTCTACCAGGTCTCAATCAAAGGCGAGGGGAAGACCGAGACTTCGATCGAGAAGATGGCAAAGATACGATAACAACAAAGCCCCGACCGCGCAGCGCGATCGGGGCTTGGAATGATTGATGCTGGTGGGGTTACTTCAACAATATTCTCGCCACGAATCGGCGGGATTCCTGCTTCTTCATAGCCTTACTTGAGCAGTAACATCTTCTTCAGGTCCTTCTTCTGTCCGCTTTCCAGCTTGTAGAAGTACACGCCGCTGGCAAGGTTGTTCGCATCGAGCCTCACCTTGTAGTACTGTCCTGCCTCAGCAATCTCATTGAACAGTGTTGCCACTTCCTGTCCGAGGACATTGTAGATCTTCAGCGTGGCCAGACCGTTCACTTCAACAGAGAACTTGATCTCGGTGGACGGGTTGAAGGGGTTCGGGTAGTTCTGCAACAGAGCGAACTCCTTGGGGGCCAGTTCCTTTACGCTCGTCAGGATGTCGATCTGCACGCCCTCGGTGTAGTGGATTGTGCCATCGAGGTCTTGCTGCTTCAGTCTGTAGTACCACACACCGGACGAGATATTGTTGTCGGTAAAGCTGTAGTGCTGCGGCTCGTTCGTCGTGCCGTGGCCGGGAGTGAAGCTGCCCGAGATGGTCTGGTAGTGTGCCTGGTCGTTCGGTGATTTCTCAACCCAGAAGCCGTAGTTGTTGACCTCCGTGAGTGTGCCCCAGTTGACTTGCACTGAGCGACCATTCGTTGACATCTGGGCAGTCAAATACGCAAGCTGGATGGGAAGAGCACCCTCATCCTGGCTTAACACAATAGTCACACCAGGTGCTGGCAGATTGAGGGGCTGATCACCCTGGAAGAAGTAGTTCGTCCCCTGTGGTCCAACCATATCCATTCGGTGATTGGATATGCCGCGACGTCTATTCATTTCATCCAATCGTGCCAGGAGTCCAGGATCGTTTCTCGAATCTTTCACCTTTCCATCAACAACCCCGAACACGCTGAAATCAAATGGCTGGTCTGGTCCAAGAAGATTGGTTCCATCACCCTCGATCCCAACGGAGGCCTGCGTCGTTTGGCTATAGGTGAAATTGCCATCTGCCACAGAAGCATACAAGATGGTGATGCTGCCCGCGCTCAGATCGAGAACAATCTGGAAGTTCAGGTTGCCGCCAGACTCACCAAATCTCCTGAAGTGTCGCCATTGTATGATGTACTTACTCCCGACCTGACTTGTATAGACGCCACCGTCCGTAAATGCCCCCGAGGTATCCAGGTCATCCCACAGGGCGGCGACCAGATAGTTCGGCAAGCCTGTGTTTGGAATCAACGCTTCTGTCCAGTACGAGTTCGTCCCGAGGCTTTGGTTCCCGGTTGCCGTGTCTGTGAACGCCATCCATCCGTTTGTCGAAATCCGGATCGAGTCGCAGGGAATTGTATAGAAGACGAATGGAGTAGGCAGTACAATGACCGCACTCAGGAAATCATCCTGTTGCGTCCCAGGGACCAGAACTCCGGCTAGCGGGGAATTCGGCCCAGGGCCAGATTCCATCCAAATGTATGGTGGCCGAGGCAAAGAGGTACTGTTGCTGGCCGAGAACTTGTATCCTCCTCCATCTGGAGTCAGATTGGTTCTTGACTCAGGAATGACACGGAAGCTCTTCCGTGTTGTGTCGTTCGATGCATTCTGGTCACTCGGCAATTGGGTTAATGCCATAGCCGAATAGTCGCCCGTG
>CAYHRX010000450.1:0-3345 GCA_964359075.1 uncultured Chitinophagales bacterium | reverse complement strand
GTTCTTCTGCCACTGGTACGTTAACGGTGGCGTACCACTCGCCGCGACACTGAACGCCGCTGTCTGTCCTACCGGAACACTCTGGTTCGTCGGCTGCATCGTTATCGCAGGTGCTACTGGGGTGCTCGGATCCTCCGGCACTATCGGTGATGCCGTGTTGAAGAAGTAATCTACCAAACCCGTGAATGCTGGCGCTGGAGACCCCGCATTCCCAGCGAATGGCCCTATGGAGCTCACCGTTAACGTGTGACTGAAGCTTGCCACCGCCGTCCAACTCGTCCCGTTGTACGAGTACGACTCCGTCCACTGGTTCCCCTGCCGCTTCACACGCAGATACAGTGGAGTACCCGAGGTGATCACGACATCTGACCTGACTGTCGGAGTCCCCGCAGCAAAACTCGCTGCAAAGATATGCGTCGCTGTCCCCTCGTGGT
This sequence comes from uncultured Chitinophagales bacterium, assembly GCA_964359075.1. GTDB lineage: Bacteria > Bacteroidota > Ignavibacteria > UBA10030 > UBA6906 > UBA11986. Next base: position 2,911 of record CAYHRX010000450.1, on the reverse strand, counting down.
AAAAGTCAAACCGCAGAAAGTTGTTCACATCCTGCTGAACGATCATTCCCTCCATCTGGAATCGGGCTGTCGGGACAGCATCAAACTTCACCTCCACCTCAAAGTCTGTGTTGTTCGCTACCTGCATAATCCTCGGAGCAAAGCTCCCTCCTGTCCACACGTCGTGTGTTGTCCCACCAGGAACAGCAATCGAGACCCGCGCATCCTGTGTCCCTGTCCCCGTCATGCCCACCGTCGCATCGCTCTGCGGATTGACAAACGTCCACCGCGATGTGTTCAGCGTTGCTGCACTGAAGTCATCCGAGACGATGCCTGTAGAAGGCCGATTGACATGAAGGACTGCAGCATCGCTCGTATCTTTTCCCGCAGAGTTCGAAGCGATGCAACGGAAGGTCGCACCACTGTCAGCCTCAACTGTTGCAGGTGTCGTGTAAAGCGAGCTTGCAGCCCCAGCAATGTCTACTCCGTTCCTCTGCCACTGGAAAGTGGGAGATGGTGTTCCGCTCGCGGTGGCTGAGAATGTCGCCGTCTGTCCCGCCGTGACGGTCTGAGACAATGGCTGCGTAGTGAATATTGGAGGCACAGCTGTAACCACCGGATCTTCTGGAACAATCGGCGACGCAGTATTAAAGAAGTAGTCGATCAGTCCCATGAATGCCGGTGCTGGGCTGCCCAGGTTTCCTACGAACGGTCCCAACCACCTCACTAACATGGAGTTAGTGAATCCAGCCGCGGTCGTGTACGCTGTACCGTTGAGGGAATATGACTGGATCCACTGGCCCCCCAGCTTCTTCACCCTCATGTAAAGGGGAGCGATGCCGTTCGGAGCAATCACAGTATTCGTCTGCACAGTCGGAGTACCACTGCTGAAGCTGGCGGCAAAGATTCGTGTATTGGCGCCGTCAGAGTGAAAATCGAAACGCAGGAAGTTACTGCTGTTCTCTTCGATGATTATTCCCTGCATCTGATACTGCGCTGTCATCGGCGCGTCAAACTTCACCTCGACTTCGAAATCACCGTCGTTCAATGGCTGCATAATCCGGGGTGCCTTGTTTCCTGCTGTCCAGACATCGTGAGACGGGCCCCCGGGTATTGTGATAGAGACCCGCGCGTCCGGAGTCCCCGCCCCTGTCATCGCCACGGATGCATCCCCATTGGGATTGATGAACGTCCAGAGCGATGTGTTCAGGGTAGCCGCTCTAAAGTCATCAGAGACGACCGCCGAAGGGCCCGTGGACGTATCCGGGGATACTCGGGTGACGGTGACGCTTCCAAAGCTAGCGTCCACGTGATGGGCAACGAGAAACAGCGCACCACTCGCCGGGTTTGAGGTCAACTGCTGACCTGTCAGATCCCAAGCTGCGGGCTCGGGCTGCCCGTCCTGCCAGACTTTCAGTCGATATTCATCCGAGATGCCAGCAATTCTCTTCACTCGCATTCTGAAGATGTAGCGTGCGCCTAAGTTGAGACGCCGACCGCTGTTGTCTTGTGCGAGAGTTGAAAGCTGGTTTCCGAGGATTTGCAAATGCTCGGTGACATTCTCCCACCGATACCAGCCGATTCCCCCGAGCGGCAAATAGCCCGTCTTGGGTTGACGACCCGGGATTGGATCGTCTGTATGTCCTTTCCATCGCATCAGCAAACCTACTCCAGGTCCATCACTCGGCGATGCGTATCCTGCCGGGTCAATCCCATGAATTGTGATCGGAACTGTGACTTCGTAATCGGTCCACGTCGTATCACCGAGGCCGACTATCCGATCGTATCCGAGCGCCGTCGGACGGAGATCGTTACCGCCTATGGCCCACTGACCATCGATGACTTGCGCCACGTTCTGGATGCTACCTGCGGCACCCCAGTCGATAGAATAGGGGAGAGGCCAAACGTTGCCGGCTGAATACTGTAGTGAGACAGTGTCTCGTCTGGTCACACCGTAAGAATTTGTTGCAGTGATGACGACAGTATTCAATCCATTGATGAGGCCAGAGTAACTAATGTCGGCGTTGAAATCACCTGGAGCGAGAAGCCGACGAGTGTCTGGTCCCATTGAAAGTGAAACTGCGGGTCCGCCATTGAGCGAGTAAGTCAACGATGCGATGCCAGTAGCGTCAGAGATATTCCCGAGGATATTCACCCACCTTTGCGGAATCCCCCTCTGACCAAATGATTGGTTACGTCCATACCAAACGTTTATCGCTGGCGGAGGCGGAGCTATCCGTACCGCCAATGTTGCATGGTAGCTTGTAACACTTCCATTCAAATTGCTCACAATGCAACGGAACGTCGACCCACTATCAGCCAATGTTGTCGCTGGCGTCGTGTACGATGCACTCGTCGCACCCGATACGTCTACACCGTTCTTCTGCCATTGATACGATAACGGCGCCGTCCCTGCCGCCACCACACTGAATGTTGCCGTCTGGCCTACTTCGACCGTTTGATTCGATGGCTGAGTCGTTATACTCGGTGCGGTCGAACTCCCATCCTCTGGCACTATCGGCGATGCTGTGTTAAAGAAGTAATCGATTAACCCCGTGAAGGCGGGTGAACTACTCGCTGGAACACCAACATTCCCCACGTAGGGGCCCACGGAGCTCACCGTTAACGTGTGCGAGAAGCTTACAGCATTCGTGTACGTTGTGCCGTTAAATGAGTATGATTCCGTCCACTGGTTCCCTTGCCGTTTTACCCTCATGTACAGCGGCACTGTTCCATTGGCGGCAATCACGCTGTCCTTCGCCACAGTCGGCGTTCCGCCTGCAAAGCTGGCTGCAAAAATCTTGATGGCAGAACCGTCGGAGTGAAAATCAAAGCGGAGGAAGTTGTTGACATCCTGCTGAACGATCACACCCTGGACTTGAAATCCCAAGGTCATTGGAGCCTCAAACTTTACCTCAATCTCAAAGTCCGT
>CAYHRX010000449.1:0-3350 GCA_964359075.1 uncultured Chitinophagales bacterium | reverse complement strand
TAAGTCAATATGTTCTCTGAAGAATGACTTCATGCTCAGTTGTGTCTGGCCTGGGCTGCGTTGGCGCTGCTGAGGGCTGACGTATTGGGCTGTTTCCTCCTGGGCATCCCGCTCTCTGTCATCTTTCCTCTTGCCGGGCTGTCCTTATCGAACCTTACAAGTCTGCCGTACAGATAGCGCTCGATGCACATGCTGGCGATTGGCGCTGCATACGATCCACCGTAGCCGACATTCTCGATCATCACCACGATCGCGATCTTTGGGCTCTCAAACGGCGCAAACCCGATATACCATGCATGGCTTTTTCCGTGCGGGTTCTGTGCAGTACCAGTTTTGCCAGCCGATTCCACACCTTTCACGCGTGCAAGGCTGCCAGTTCCACCCGGCTCTTGCACGACACCGCGCATTCCTTCCCGGATAACCCGCCACGTTTGTTCTGTGAGTTGGATCTCCCGTTTGTCGTACCCAACGGTGAGTGTATCATGCGTGGTCTTTCGGATGATTCCGCTGACGGCATGGGGCTGATAGTAATGACCTTTGTTGCCAAGCGTCATGGCATACATTGCCATTTGCAGGGGTGTAACGCCAAGTTCTCCCTGACCGATGCCAAGGCTTGGGAGGAATCCTCTGGTCCAGCCGTTCTGTCCATAGCGCTTGTTCATCCACTCCGTTGTGGGGAGCAGGCCGGCGTTCTCCTCATAGATGTCCACGCGGGTAGGCCTTCCGAACCCGAACTCGGCGCCATAGTGTGCCCAATTGTCAAGCCCGACTTTGAGCATCAGTTGGTAGAAGTATACGTTGCATGATCGCTTGATCGCATCGACCATGTCAACAGTCCCGTGGACGTGTTCGTCTTTGAAAACCTTGTTTCCCATCCGAAACGAGCCGCCACACGTGATCCTCCACGACGGGGAAACGATCTTCTTCTCAAGTGCTGCGGCCGCGAGGATCATCTTGAACGTTGACCCCGGGGGATACCGGGTCAGCGAGGCTCTATTAAAGAGAGGTCGTGCCTCGTCGGTATTGAGCGATCGCCAGATGTCGGCAGGCGTGACCCCGCTGAAGAGTGTGAGATCGTAATCAGGCTTGCTCACCATTGCAAGGATGCCGCCATCCTGCGGGTCAATCGCCACAAGAGCACCCCGCCTGTCTGCGAAGAGCGACTCGGCAAGTGACTGAAGGGAGAAGTCCATCGTGAGCAGCAGGTCGTCGCCTTCAACGGAGGGGATATCGTGCTTCCCGTTGTCGAAACGCCCCACTACCTGTCCACGCACATTCACCGTGCTGAACTCGGCGCCTTTCTGTCCACGCAGCGATGCCTCATACTGGGCTTCAATCCCGGCTGCTCCTGCAACATCTCCTTGTGTGTATCCTTCGCCAAGACTCTTGAGTTGCCCTTCAGAGATCTCCTTTGTGTAACCGAGAATGTGGGATGCCCTTGCCGGTGTAGTGTAGTAGCGCTTCGACTCGATTTGGTAGTCAACACCCGGGAGACGATCGCGATATTCTTCCAGAGCGGAGAGTATCTTGAAGTTGATGTCGCGTTTCACCTTCACCGGTACGAACCGGTTGTACGCTTCGCCCTTCTTCAGGCGCTCCTGAACGAACGATGGCTCAACTGAAAGGATGGAAGCAAGAAAGCCGATGTTCCGTTTGTCAAACTCGAACGGCATGATGGTGACGGTGAACGCGGGACGGTTGTCGACAACAATCTTCCCGGTCCGGTCGTACACGTAGCCGCGGATGGGCTCCCGGGGGATCGTTCGGATACTGTTCTCTTCCGACTTCTTTCCATACTCATCGGCATAGATCATCTGGAGCTGATACAGCCTCCCGATGAAGAGGAGGAACATGAGCGCAACCACGGTGTACAATACGCGGCGCTTGCCGTATATGTTTATGTCATCCTGAAGTGGCATGCTTACGACAGATACTTCCTCGCAAACGCGAACATGGGCAGCAAGGCAACTGCAGCGGTATACGCCGTGGTCGGCACACCGTAGTATAGCACCGACTCACTCCAGCTCATGCCGCTGCCCTGCAGGAAGATAACAAAATAGATGGTGTTGTGCACAAGCGACGCAAGGGCAACAAGCACAATGAACTGGTAGCCGCCGAGGGTGTTGTAGATTTTGTTCTCGTTGTAGAAGTATCCGGCGATGAACCCGGCGAATGTTTTGGTCAGTGCCGCAAGACCCAGCATACTGCCGGTGGTTCCCATCAAACTCATCACCAATCCGACCAAGAAGCCTGCCGTTGTTCCTGCAACCTGGCCCTCGCGGATCGCAATGTAGACGATCCAGATGATAAGGATATCGGGGACGATGTTGGCGATGGAAAGGAACTTGATCAGCGTTGAATCAACAACGATGAACAAGAGCGAGAGAAGGATGTAGAAACCTGCGCGGCGTGTCAAAGGGGTTAGCTCACTTGGCGGGTTTGTGTTCAAGTGCGACGCGTGCCGGGTCTGGCGTGTGGAGAATGACGAAGACCTGTTCAAGTCGTGAGAGGTCGGCGGTTGGTGTGATCTCGATTGTCTGGAACAGTGCACCCGGCGCTTGGGCTGTCTTGCTCACGATGCCGACCTTTATCCCTGCCGGAAAGATATTGCTGTACTCCGAGGTGATGACGAGGTCGCCAACCAGGACATCCAGTGTTTTAGCAACATTCTTCAGTGTGAGATGGTTGCCGCCTTCCCACATCAGGATGCCATCCACCCGTCCGCGCTGCACTTTGGCGCTTGCACGGAAGTCCTTGTTCCAGAGTATCTGGCCGACCGCGTACCCTGAGCTTGTCGTGATGACTTTCCCCACCAATCCTACATCTGTTACAATGGGCATGTCGGGCTTTACGCCATCACCCTCACCGACGTCAATGGTGATGGTGTTTTGCAGCATGGTGAGTGTTTTGCCGACGACGTTGGCACCAACATACGAGAACGGCGTCTGTTCCTTCAGATCCAGGAGTTTCCGCAGGCGGCTGTTCTCAAGCTTTGCCTCCCGCAAGCGGATCATTTCTTCGGTGAGCGACAGGTTCTGTTCGCGGAGGATTTTGTTCTCCTCCTTCAAATCGAAATAGTTGGGGATGAAGCCCAGCGCCTCTTCGGTCATGCCGATGGCAGCAAGTGTCAGTGAGCGGATGGTGCGGATCTGGGGAGAGTCGTTGAAGGCAAGAAGCGCAACAGAGATGAGGACGTACAAGAGAAGGAGGAAGTATTCTTTGAAGAGAAAAACTATGTCAACCAAACGCCTCATGAGTTGTTACGGCCAGGGAGATGCAATACGCTTGTGTTATGCAGTGCTTTCGTCATAGTGGAATCGAGCACTGGCCGTTTTTTTTGTAGGATGACT
>CAYHRX010000448.1:0-3357 GCA_964359075.1 uncultured Chitinophagales bacterium | reverse complement strand
TCCGCATCCATGACCAATAGTTGTTGACGAATAAGTTCTTCTAAGACCATCTTGCGGGCGTCTTTATTGGTAATGTCATAATCCGGGACAACTTCTTTTAAGGCCTTGAGCCTTTCCTCAAACTCCGTCTTCGTGATCGACAGAGATTTCTATGGGTTTGGACTAAATGCAGCTTCACAAATCTACATGACAACGAATGGCGGCACGACATGGAACGCACGCGCTCTTGGAATAGCAGGAACATTCGTCTCCGCCACGGCATTCAGTGACAACAAGCTGAATGGCATTGCCGCTACGAACACTTCCCTTCCAAACATTGCAAGAACAACGAATGGCGGCACGACATGGTCCACCGTGAACGTTGCGGGAATCAGCGGCTATGCAAACGCAAAATGGATTACTGGAACGAACGTGTGTTATCTGTCAGGAGCAGCAGGCATCAGGAAGAGCACAGACGGAGGTTTGACATGGTCCGCAATGACTACTCCTGCGATCACCGGGCTGCAGCACATGGAGTTCGCGAGGATTGGAACTGGCGTGTTTGGTTATGCAGTAAGCAGTACAGGAGCCGTGATCAAGCTTGCTGATCCCGTGTCGGGTGTGTCCGATTCGCTCTACGTGAGTTTTGGGCAGGGAGCTTCGCCGCTCGCAAGTGTTAATGGAGTGCTGTTCGCCGATCAGTGCGACTCTGTCCGTATCCTGAACCTCATCTTCACCTGGGGCGCAGCGTTCCCGCCGTATCAAGTTCCCAACTTGAACTGGAAGGCAGGCCGGAATCAAAACGTCGAACAGAATTTCCCGCTGCCGCCGACAGCACCGGGCTTCCCAAAAGATGCACATGTAATCTACGTGATCTTTCCGGACGGAAGGCAACAATCACTCGACATTGATACGCTTGTCGCCGGTAAGAGATACGTGCTCGGTCCGCCGTGTCCAACAACGGGGGTAGGCGATGAATCCAGCCTGCCACAAAAGGTGCAACTCAGTCAGAACTTTCCCAACCCGTTCAATCCCAACACCGTCATCACATACGCGCTTCCGTCGGAAACCTATGTCAGCCTCGTCATCTATGACATGTTGGGGCGGGAGGTTGTCCGCCTCGTGGATAATACGAGACAGAGAGCCGGCTATTATGAGATGCAGTGGAATGGGAGAGATACTCGGGGAGTCCAGATGCCGTCCGGTACGTACTTCATCCGTCTTGAAGCACAGAGGTACACGGAGACCAGGAAGCTCCTCCTGCTGAAGTAAGACACTCAATATTGTGATTGCGGGATGTTCAAAGTCCTCCGCGAGGGGGACTTTTTGTTTTTCCGCCGACTACAACGCCAGCACCCCGAACACCCACACGCCAAACACCACGATAACACCCACCGTGAACAGCCAACCGAGGATGTCGAGAATGAACCCAGCCCGGATCATGTCCTTCAGCTTGATGTAGCCCGTCGAGTAGACAAGTGCGTTCGGCGGCGTGCCGACGGGCATCATGAATCCCATTGACGCGGCAAGCGCCGTAGCCACGGCCAGAGCCACCGCGTTCTCTCCTGTTGCGCGGGCAACAGAGATGACAACCGGCACCATCATGGTCGTCACTGCCGTGTTCGACGTTACTTCAGTGAGGAAGTCCACCAGCAACACAATTGCCAGCATCATCACCAATGTCGAAGGCGTGCCGATTGTTCCTATGAACGAATGCGCGATCCATGTTGCAAGCCCGCTCTTGAACATGGCGTCAGAGAGTGCGATGCCCCCACCAAACAAAATAAGCGTCCCCCAGTCCACCATCCGTGTATCATGCCAATTAAGAAGGAACTCTCCCTTCCTGACGTTCACAGGGATGAAGAAAAGCAGCACACCGGCGAACAGTCCGATGGCGTACTCATCAAGCCACTCAAGATGAGCGGCCACCGTTGCAGGAAGAATATGCTCCTTGAACGGCACCAGAACCCAAAGGGAAGCAGCGAGAATGAATACCGCGATAGTCCCCTTCTCTCCTCTTGAAAGACCTCCCAGCGTATTGTACTCTTCGAGCAACCTCCCCTTACCACTCACAATCGCGATGATTTCGGGAGGGAAGACCTTGATGAGCACGAACCAGGCAACTGGAATAAACAGGACGACGTACGGAACACCGAACAACATCCAGTCCAGAAACGTTATCCGATGATATGCAGGGTCGTTCCCAAACGTGGTGTTCAAGATGCCCAGTGCGATGCCATTGGGCGGAGTGCCAATGATTGTACCCATTCCGCCGACCGATGCCGACCACGCGATACCAAGCATGAGTGCAGTTCCAAACTTCGACTCGCCGGGCCGGCAGCCGACCGAAGACAGTATGCCAAGCCCCAGCGGCAGCATCATCGCAGCGGTGGCCGTGTTGGAGATCCACATCGAGATGAAGGCAGTCACGCTCATCATGCCGAGGAGTATCTTGCGGGAATCTCCGGCAAGGTTGCCTCGCGTAAGAATCCAGAGCGTCAGGCGCCGATCGAGCTTCCACTTCTGCATCGCAGCAGCAATAAGAAAACCGCCGAGGAAGAGATAGATCACCGGGTTTGCATAGTTGACAACAACATTTGCAAACGTGAACTCGTGAACCGGGCCACGATGACTCCCCACGATATGCAGCAGCGGAAGAAGTGCTGCAGGCAACAGCGCAGTGGCAGGCAGCGGGATGGCTTCTGTCAGACAGAGGACGATCATGAGCAGCGCCAGCGCGAGCACTGACTGCATGGAGTGTGCGAGCTCGGCGGGAGTGAGAGGAGCTTGAAGTTCAGCGACGAGAGTGGAAGCAGTCTGAAGGAATGAGTCGAACGTGGGAAGAACCAGGACGAGGAAGAAGAGGGACAATCCGAGGAGGAAGCCGACGGTCGTTCGGGTCATGATATTATTCTGGTGGAGCTATTTCATGAGCATCCCCGCCAGAAAGCAGCGGGATTACTCCCTAGTCATTGTCTCTATTTGAGGAGTAACATCTTTCGCACCTCGAACCCCGCACTGGTCTGCAAACGGTAGATATACACGCCTGTCGGCAACGCTTCCCCGCCATTCATCCTGCCGGAGAACTCCACGCTGTGCCGTCCGGCTTCAAGCTGCTTGTCCAGCACCACCGCCACTTGCTGGCCAAGCGTGTTGAAGACAGTCAACGCTGCTCGCTCAGGGCGTTCCAGCTCAAAGAAGATCGTTGTCGACGGGTTGAACGGATTCGGGTAGTTCTGATACAACGCGAACGGCTTGTGCACGCGGTTGCCTCCTTCACTCTCCACTCCGGTCAGTGTCTCCATCTGAAGATTGTCGAAGTATCCGGCGCAGGTGCCGAAGACCGGCCGCTCGCGGCCGAAGCGGCCGAGCGGCTCC
>CAYHRX010000447.1:0-3359 GCA_964359075.1 uncultured Chitinophagales bacterium | reverse complement strand
GGAGGGAAGTCGCAACGCTGGTGAATGAACAACTGCGGCCGGGAATGTATGAGAGGACGTGGGACGCGAGTGGCTTCTCTTCGGGCATCTACTTCTACAGGCTGGTGGCTGGCGCTTTCACTCAGACCCGCAAACTGATGCTCATTAGATGATACGATGAATCATCTTCCTCCTCATTCTTCCGACTGTGCTTCGTGCACAGACCATCGAGGAGGGAATGTTGCGGAAGGTTGTCGCTGCCCAGGATCTGCGAGACGCAAAAGCGTTGCAGGTGTTCCTGACGCTACACGATATTTGGACGGGTGACGGCAGGGATGGATGATGACGTTCTCCATTGTTGCGGCACCGTCGGAAGGAGACTGAGAGAGGCTCATCCACCTCGTTTCTTCGTACGGTACTCCTCGTATGTCTTCGTATGGGAGGGGTCGATGTTGGAGAGCTTGGTGTAGACATTCTGGTCGGGGTACCTCAAAAACGTCTCGGCCAACTCCATATACTTTGTGTCGAAGAACGATTTGATGACCACATTTCGGGGATCGACGGTCGCTTTCGTTTTCGCAACCATGTCGAGCGCTTTGAGGATGTTGCTCCAGCCGCGCGTCGTGTTAATGGAAAGGGAATCGAGTCCTGCAAAATGATATGTGTGCGACGCTGCGCGCACGGGCGCGAACTTGTTGTCGTTCAGTTCGTCGATGAACTGTACCCTGCTATAGCCGCTCTTTGACGGCAGCCATCCTTTTTGGCCGCTGGAGCGACCGAGGCTCGCGACGTCGGCGGCACGCCGGAGGAATGGCGTCCCCGAAAGCTTCTCAAATGTGTCAAAGTCGTACCCGATGATGACGTAGACGTAGAAATCCAGAACGCTTGCCAGATCATTGAACGAGTACGCGTTATGGTTGACCGGGCGGTTTCTGACATAAGTAAACTCCCATGACTCATCGAACAGCCTCAATACTATCGTGTTTTTTCCCGATCCGTACAACTTGCGCTTGCTGCCAACGAACATCTGTGCGGAATAGCGGTTGTCGCCTACAACACCTTGAATCCGAATATCGAAGGTACATTCAACCTTGACGTCCTGGCTCTCTGTCCCCCATTGGTAGTTGCTCAAATACATCTTGATGTCAGACTCAAAATCTTGAAGCAAGTCCTTGTTTGTGGTCGCTACGGCTTCATAGTTCACCGTGACGGTGGCATCAACTTCCTGGGCGTGCGAATGTGGAATGGAGAGGATGGAAAGGCAGAGGCAAGCAGCAACGACAACCATTCTCTTGAGCATGAGGAACCTTTCGTGTCTGATGTCCGATTCGCCTGATGGTCTGGCACCAATATAAACCTTTTGCAGCAGTCTATCAAGGAAGGAGGCTGTATGAAACGTGCAATGTTGGCTCTTCTCATTTGGGCATCTTGTGAGGTACATGCGGCGTTTGAGCATCTTGGACGCGGCTCCAGCGTCATTGCGATGGGCGGCGCTTCAGTAGCGGCTGCACTCGATGCGTGGGCTGCGTTCTCGAATCCAGCCATCCTGCCCGCTCTTGACGAACGAGTGCTCTCACTCTACTACTCTCCCCAACCGTTCGGGCTGAAGGAGCTTGCCCACGGCTCATTCTCATTTGTTGAACCGACGTCAATCGGGGCATTTGCTGTCTCCGGCTCGCGCTTCGGCTTTGAGTTGTACCGCGAGCTCGACTTTCAGATTTCCTATGGTGGGACGCTGAGTGATCTGCTCTCGGGTGGCGTGAATCTTCATTACTATCATCTGAGCATCGAGCGCTACGGTTCTGCGGGAACGATTGGAGTTGACATCGGACTGCTGGCTCACGTAAGTGACCAGCTCCGCTGGGGCTTCACAGCGTTCAACGTGAATGCGCCGACGATAGGCATCGCTAAAGAAAAACTCCCCCAGGTCTTTGTCACGGGGCTCTCCTATTCACCCATCCCTGAAGCGACAATTGCTGCTGACATTGAGAAGGACATCCGCTACCCGGCCGAGCTGCACGTCGGCATCGAGTACACGCTGATGGAATTGCTCGACCTGCGAGCGGGAACCACAAGCGATCCGTCGACGCTGAGTGCGGGACTCGGTATCCACTACTCCATCGTCCAACTCGATTATGCATTCACCGATCATACAGAGCTGGGCGCTACTCATCAGGTGTCTCTCTCCGTCTACCTGGGAGGTCTTTGAGATGACAGCCTTGACTGCAAGCCTGTTCTTCGCCTCACGGCTCTTCATGCAAGAGGTGGATACTGTCCGCAGCCCGACAGTGGAGCGTGATGAAATTGACAGACATGAAAGTCTCTTCGATCAAATCCAGACCGAATCCGACGACCTGCAACTCATCGACGAGCTTACATGGCGGCAGGAACACCCGTTCGATCTCAATAGCATCAGTCAAGAGGAACTCGAATCGCTTCCCGGCGTTACGCCTGCAGAGGCAAGTTCATTCATCAGCTTCAGAAGGCATGCAGGCCGGTTCGTCAGCGTTGAGCAGCTGCGAGTGATTGAAGGCGTAGGCGAAGGACTCTACGAGAAGATCAAACCGTTCGTGGAGGTTTCCGGAGGGGCGAGAGGGATGGGCATTGAACTCCGTTCCCGCACCAGCCGTGACCTCCAACCGAGACGCGGCTTCCTTGATAGTTCATTCATCGGCTCATCGGTGAAATCGTACAACCGGCTTCTGCTGGAAGCTGGTGAGGTTCAGGTTGGTGCGGTATTCGAGAAAGACGGTGGTGAGCGGTTCTCCGACGGATTTGTTTCAGGGTATGCTGCGGTGAAGGACCTCGGATTTGTCTCGCATGTAGTGGTGGGGGATTTCACTGCGGATGCCGGGCAGGGGCTCGTGTTGTGGCGAAGCTCCGCATTTGGCAAAGGGAGCGAAGCCGTCAGTGTGGCGAAGAAGACAGGACTGGGCATACGACCCTACCGATCCACGGATGAGTTCAACTTCCTCCGGGGTGTTGCGGCAAGTTCAGCGCTGGATCTGTTGGATGGCAACCTGGCCGTCACTGCATTCTTCTCTCGACGAAGTCTCGCCGGCTCGACAGATATAACCGACGCGCTTATGGGTCTGTACGAAGAGGGATTCTTCCGGACTCAGAACGAATTGCAGAAGCAAAAGGCTGTCACAGAACAGCTTTTCGGCGGGCGGATTCAATTTGCCGCTGCAGGAGGATGGAGCATTGGGGCGACGGCCTATCATTCGAGGTTCGACAAGCCGTTCTTGTCAGATCGGGTCTTCGAGTTCAGCGGTCAGACAGCCACTGTGGCGGGAGTGGATGGAGGAGTACAGTTCGAAAGGTTGACATTATTCGGAGAAGTTGCTAACTCCGGTGCAGGCGCCGTAGCGGGGCTTGCC
>CAYHRX010000446.1:0-3359 GCA_964359075.1 uncultured Chitinophagales bacterium | reverse complement strand
ACTCAGGATGGCTCATAACCCATTGGTGATCTCGCGCAGTATGGTTGCCAACGAAGTCGAGAACAAGAGCAAGACCACGGCTTTGCATTCTCTTGCGCAACTCACGCAAAGCTAGGTTCCCACCGAGTCGGGGAGAAACCGAGAATGCTTTCACCGCATAAGGAGATCCGACCACATCATTGTCTTGAAAGTCAGGAAGGACCCTTCTGTAATCGTTCCGGAGCCCCTCACGACTGCGTGCAATCTCCCGTCCAATCTTCCCTGTTGCCCACACACCCATCAACCATATCGCGTCAAAACCAAGAGAAGCCCATTCATCAAGAATGCGATCCGGGATTGTTGCCAGAGTAACTGCGTGATCTGCTTCTCTGCTCAGCTCGTTTACCAGAACACGAATGTTGATCTCGTAGACGATTGGGTGAGAAGTTGTATTCAGGCGCAACTCAGGTGCTTCTCTTCGGGGCATTGTGATTGCAGGTATGCTTGATTGAACCTCTAGCTCGGACGTCTCGATTCCCATTGCCAGACCTCATTGCTGTCATCGTTTGGGGCTTGTATTCCCTTCAACTACCAACACGTATTCTCCGCGCGGTACCTTCTTCCTCAGTTCAACAAGAACCTCGGAGGCGTTGCCACGCACCACTTCTTCGAACTTCTTGGTGAGTTCCCGGACAACTGCAATCCGTCGATCACCAAAGTATTCAAGAACATCTTCAACTGTCTTCACAATACGAAAGGGTGATTCGTACATCACGATTGTGCGTTCTTCCGCGCGCAACTGCTCAAACTTTGTCTTCCTTCCTTTCTTCACGGGAAGGAATCCCTCAAAGACAAATCTGTCTGTAGGAAGGCCGCTGACGACCAAAGCCGGAAGAACCGCACTCGCTCCGGGCACCGGAATCACTTGTATGCCGCTATCCAATGCCGACTTGATCAAAGCATACGCGGGGTCGGAGATACCTGGCGTGCCGGCATCAGTAACAAGAGCAACGGACTTTCCTTCACGCAAACGCTCAATCAGTTCAGGAATACGACGCGACTCATTGTAGCTATAGTAGCTGAGGAGTGGCTTCGTGATTGACAGATGACTGAGTAGGAACCTAGTCTTCCGCGTATCCTCCGCGGCAACGAAGTCAATGCCGCCGAGTATCTTAATTGCCCGAAGCGTGATATCGTCAAGGTTCCCAATCGGTGTGCTGACAACGTAGAGCACACCCGGCTCGATTGTCTCACTCATGTATTAAAAACCGATATCATCGTTGCGCACTCAAATCCCCCAGTCGCGGGGGTACATGAAATCGACATTGACAGTCCGATTGGAGACTTTGGCAATCACCGGCATGCGACGCTTGAATTGATTCTTCCGGATCATGTTCTTCACATTGCGCACAAAGGCTGCTTCAAATCCCATTTCCTTTAGCTCAGTCTCGCTCCTTCGTTCATCCACCATGTAATAAAGGAGGTGGTCGACACGTTTGTAAGAGAATCCAAATTCCCCTTCATCAGTCTGGCCTTCCCACAGATCCGCTGATGGTGGCTTCTCGATGATGGCCCTGGGAATCCCAAGGGCATCAGCGAGCTGCCAGACCTGCGTCTTGTAGAGATCGCCAAGTGGGTTTATCGCACACGCAATATCGCCGAAGAGTGTGCCGTATCCGAGGAATATCTCCGTCTTGTTACTCGTGCCGATGACCAACGCGTTGTCTCGACTCGATCGATCATAGAGAATGATCATCCGCTGGCGAGCCATGATGTTGCCAGCCCGAACCCGATCGGTGATACTGGAATTCTTCAGAAGCGGGTCAACCATGGGCGTGATATCCACTACTTCGGTCCGGATTCTCAATTGCGTAGCAATCATCTCGGCATCCCGCTGGCTTTGCGGATTGCTTGTCTTGTAAGGCATCATCACACCCAGCACATTGTCCTGGCCAAGCGCTTCCGCCGCAATGAGAGCAGCAACTGCTGAATCCACTCCCCCCGAAAGCCCAACCACGCCCTTCCGGAATCCGGCATTGTGTGTCTCATCGCGGACGAAGTCAATAAGCAGCTTTTTGACAATTGATGTGTTCAGTGACAGGTCTTCGGTGTGTCGGCTGGCGGTTTCCATGGTGCAAAGCTACTAAAATGAGTTCTGGAATTCAACCAACAGAGAAGCCTCGCCTATATTGGTTCAGGTTGTACCCATCGGGCTGTGGGTTCTTATTTTGCCGGATAGGCACAAATCGCACAAAATAGTCCGCTTCGTGTTAGGCGTCACTTACATTCAAAACCTATGTATTAACTTTCGCTACACACACTCCGCTCGTCTCTCCCCCAATACGCACGAAACCGATCGTTCCTTACATAAGGAGGTAGGAGGGCACATGCCAATCCAGACTGAAGCATGGGTGCTGCACAAGGGCAAGGATGTGAAGAGCCACGAGCCCGCAACGTTAGTGCGTGAGCAATTCACCCTCGATGATATCGGCGAGGAGGAGGTGTTGGTTGAGCCTCTGTTTGGCTGTTGGGAAGGCAACATGTCGCATGCGCTGGACAGAAAGCCGGTCGACATTTGCTGGCAGCGCAATGAACACAAAGTCGTGATTGGCAACGCGGGCGTTGTGCGAATCCTGAAATGCGGCCGGACGGTCACCACTGTGAAGGAAGGAGACATTGCCCTCCTCTTCTGCAATGGCAAGTGGGACAAGTTCGGCTACCCGGAGAAGATCTTCGGCTACGACGCAGAGAATTCCATCGGGTTGCTTGCACGGCAAACGAAGTTGCATCAGCTGCAAGTCATTCCCCTCCCCGAGAACACACAATTCACGCCGCAGCAGTGGGCGGCGTTTTCACTCAGGTACATCACGGCATGGTCCAACTGGAACCTCGCATACAAAACATGGCGCATTCAAATGACGGAGGAAGATTGTCCTGCCCCGCACGTGTGGGGTTGGGGTGGCGGCGTTTCCTACGCGGAGCTCGCCCTTGCGAAATTCAACGGCTGCCGGGTCGCAATGCTCTCATCGAGCGACGAGCGATTGTGCGAGTTCAAGAAGATGGGAATCCTTCCCATTGACCGCCGACAATTCCCCGATCTTGAATACGATGAGCATCGATATCAGACCGACCCCGAGTATAAGAAGCGCTATCTTGAATCAGAAAAGAAGTTTCTCGCGCTCGTGTACGAGAAGACCTACGGTCTTGGGGTCAGCATCTTCATCGACTATGTAGGGTCACCGGTCTTCCGCGCAACCCTGAAGGCACTGGCGCGTCAAGGCGTGGTAACAACCGCCGGCTGGAAACACGGCATGACGATATCCACAATCAGGGCTCTTGAGTGCATAAGTCGTCATCAGCACGAGCACACACATTATGCA
>CAYHRX010000445.1:0-3365 GCA_964359075.1 uncultured Chitinophagales bacterium | reverse complement strand
ACCCCATTTTGGTTACACTCGCATTGTAGATAACACTTTCGTGTTGGCGCTTGGGAGACGAAGCGGTTTGCTGCCATTGCTGGGCTGAAGCCACCGTGGAAAGAAAAAGGCAAACTGCCGCAGAGAAGAGTGTTGAAGCGTGCCGCATAGACCCTCCATCTTTTGGAAATACCTGCTAGGAATCAGAATCCTACCGCAACAAAACAAGCTTCTTCGTCTGGGTGAATCCTCCCGCCCTAACCTGGTAGAGAAACACGCCACTTGAATGATGCGAACCATCGAACGTGACTAAATACTCACCCGGTGCTTTCACTTCATTCACAAGAGTCGCGACCTCCCGTCCGAGCACATCAAACACTTTCAGACTTACGAAGCTTCTTGCTGTCAGCTGATAGCTAATCGCTGTTGTCGGATTGAACGGGTTCGGATAGTTCTGATGCAACTCAACCCGTTCGGGAATGTGCGGTTGGCTGGAGGTGATTCCTACGGTGCCGCCGGTCGTGGTCTTGAGGATTGTACCAGCTTCACCGACTGCATATCCCGTCGTTGGAGTTATGAATGCAATACCGTAGAGCTGGTTGTTCGTCCCTGTATTCTGCCTGATCCATGTCAGGCCGCCA
This sequence comes from uncultured Chitinophagales bacterium, assembly GCA_964359075.1. Taxonomy (GTDB): domain Bacteria; phylum Bacteroidota; class Ignavibacteria; order UBA10030; family UBA6906; genus UBA11986. Next base: position 2,745 of record CAYHRX010000445.1, on the reverse strand, counting down.
TCTGTGGTTTTCAGCACGGAACCGGTGTTGCTGGTATTGGCTCCACAGGCATAGCCTGTGTTGGCGTCTACCATGTGGACCTGGTTCAGTGTATTGAACTGTCCGCTCGGAACAAGGGACCAACTCACGCCCCCGTTGGTTGTCCTGATGGTTGTACCCGTAGTGCCAACTGCAACTCCAAGGTTCGCGTTTGCAAAAGAAACGGAGAGCATCGTACTGGCGGTCACTGCTGGAACAGAGGTCCAACTCTGCCCGCCGTTGGTCGTTCTTCTCAGGAATACTCCCACCGCCATCCCAACATTCTGATCGACAAAGGTCACTGAGTTGAAGTTCTGTGCAGTCCCGCCCGAGACGATCGTCCACGTTGCCCCGGCGTCCGTGGTGCGAAGGATCCTTCCACCGTAACCAACGACGACACCTGTTGTCGGATTGAGAAAGAACACGTCTCGAAAGGCATCCGTAACGGGAGAAGTCTGAGCAAACCACGTCTGCCCGCCATTCGTCGTCTTCAGGATCACGCTTGCGGCAGGTGACGTATTTCCCCCCACAACCCACGCAGTGTTGTAATCGACGAAGAAACCGCGGCGCAGGTCCAGCGTCGTCCCACTGTTGAGTGCAACCCAGGTGGCACCCCCGTTGGTGGTTTTCGCGATCAGACCGTTCTTCCCACAGGTTAGCATCGTATCGCCGGCAGCATTCTGCTGAGTCAAGGATCCAAGATAACGGAACAAGCCGTGCAACTCATCTGCATCGAGTCCAGTTGTGGGTTCAAACCACGTCGCCCCCCCGTTCGTGGTCTCAAGGTGAATACCAAAGCCACCAACGGCATATCCCCACATGGTATTGATGGAACCGAACTGTATATCAAACAGATCCCGCATTGTGCCGCTGTTCTGTTGGGTGTAGTTCCCGCCGAAATTCACAGTCAACAGAATGGTCCCCCTTCGTCCAACGGTGTACGCAGTGTTGTCATTGACCATCTGTCGCTCAAGCAAGTCCTCAGAGGTTCCAGTATTGGTCGGAAACCAGGTCATTCCGCCGTTCGTTGTGAACAGGCCCGTGCCGCCGAGGCCGCACATCATCCCTCTGTTCAAGTTTATGAAAGACATGCCGGTGAGGGTATTCAGGGTTCCGGTGGGAGAGGCCATCCAGTTTAAGCCACCATTGTCAGTCCTATAGAAGTTCCCATCAAGGCCTGATGCAAAGTAGGTGGCACTGCTCATGACTCGTATGGTAACGAAATCTGTCAGGTGGCGCGCGTCAACAACCGGCGAGATCGTAGTAAAGGTCTGACCTCCGTCGGTTGATTTTCTGATGATGCCCAAGAACCCCGCAGTAACGATGGTGTTCTGATATGAGTCCACAGAGAGCAGTGGAGGTATGCTTGACAGCACAGTATTCCACCGTTGTCCTCCGTTGGTTGTTCTGAAGATGCCGTCCATGCCTACCGCGACAAGTGTGTTCTGATCAATAAAAGTAATGTCGTAGAGATCGTTTTCGGTCGGAGCTGTTTGTATGGTGTACGTAGATCCTCCATCCGTGGACCTCGCGATTGTCCCGCGGGCCCCCACATGCTGAACGACACTCCCAACGTCATCAGGGAAATCGAGAGCGTAGATGTCGTTACCATGCGGCCTGGGATTCTGCCACGTCCAACCTGACCCGCCTGTTTGTGAAAACGCTGGAAGCGAAACCAGCAGAGTTGCGAAGAACCCAATTGCGTGCTTCATGGTGCATCCTCCTTCGTTGATTGGTCCCATCGAATTGTAGAATGTGTAGCGGTGTGAGAGCAGAGTTCTCAAATCGAGATGTGAAAGTCATATGAACGAAAAGTGCGGGGAGGGTGGGGACACGGCAGGGCAAAGACGTGGGAGGGCGCAGGGTTGTCCTACGTGAAAACCTCCTGCGCCGGAGGCGGCATACATTTCTCTTGGAAGGAACAGGCATAGTCTCACCGACTCGGGAGTCCCTGATGGAAAGAAGCTCGAACTCCGTGTGGACCGCTGCAAGAGTATACTAACTCATTCTGAAATATTCAAGAGTGCGAATGTGTGGCGTTGTACGATATAGATGCAGCCACATAGTTCGACCGATTGGCTGATGATTCCGACTTGGGACTTGCAAACCATCCATGTGTGAAGCATTTTCACCGCAGTAATAAGAGTCTCTTCGTTTGCGTGAACTCTCCTGATTGGAGGCGATAGAAATACACACCACTCGCTAGTCCGCTTGTATCGAAAGTCGTCTCATAGCTATGTTTTCTCATTTCATGAGAAGGAGCCGTCTTGAGGCAACAATAGGCCTTCGTGCAGAGTGTAATGCTGGAAGGGAAGGATCTGTGAAAAAGAAGAGGGTGCTATTATCTCAGCCACAAGGAAAACTTGCAGCAGGAGAATATGGTGCTTGGTACTCGACATGGAGGGCCGTAAAGAACGATGATTGTCGACCCACCAATGTAATTAGAGGAAGAGGATTTGTCAACACCGCACTACTTCGTGAAGAACCTATCCGAGCCAAGTAGCTGCCTTGTCGAAGGGTTCATTCCTAAGGGGATGTTAAGAAGAAACAAGGGTGCAACTTATTCGATCAACAATGGGATTTCCGGTCTCCACGCCGCTTCCTTTCGGAGAGCTTGCTGTTTGCTGCCATTGCTGAGCTGCACAGAAAGAGACGGCAAAGGCCGTAATGAAAGCCACTCGTCCGAAACGTTGTAGCATGTCCATGACTATTCTCCTGTTGGTTGGT
>CAYHRX010000444.1:0-3368 GCA_964359075.1 uncultured Chitinophagales bacterium | reverse complement strand
CAATGCAAGTGAGTAAGGAATGTTGATCATTGAATAGCTGCCGTACGCCATTCCAGAACTCATCCAGATTCCGATATAGAGTCCGTAGCGAACGCCTTCCATCACCCCTTTACCTTCGTATCCTTTGGAGAAGATAAAAGTAAAGAAGAATGCGCCAACGACAGCAAGGACGTGGTAGACCCACATGTAAGACTCCATGTCGGGTCGCCAAACGTCTTTGGTTTCTTGATATGTCGACGCCAGGATCACGCCGTGGATGAGATACATCAGGATCTCCATCACCACAAACACGGCCACAAAGCCGGTCCAAAATTTCTTGCTCATATTGACCTCCTTTTTGTGTTGGGATTATTGGGTTCCCCCCCAAGACACATCGCAATGCTACAAAACTTTTGGCGCAGTATCAAGAGACACGGCAGGCTGCGTCCTCAGCCAGCATTAAAACCGTACCAATCGCTACGCGAGAGAGGCAAACCACTTGCGCCATCCACAGCCTTCAACAGCAACGATTGGTACACGTTGAGTTTCCCTTTCTGAAATCTGTAAGCCGAGCCTGACATGAAAAGCCGCCACACGCGGAAGGTCGCCTCATCTGTGTAACGGCAAGCCTCATCGTGATTGGCTTCCAGACGGCGCAGCCAATTCTGCAATGTGAGTGCATAGTGCTCACGCAGGCTTTCAACATCTCTCACCTCGAAACCACTTGACTCTGCTACTCGCAGAGTAGTGTGGATCGGTAAGAGCTCACCATCTGGGAACACATAGCGATCGGAGAACGACGGACCTTGCAGGGGTGGTTCGTTGGCATTGCGTGCAATGCCGTGATTCAAGAACACGCCGCCGGGACGTAACAGACGCCAAGCCTGCACAAAGTATTCCGGGAGTTGTGATTCACCCACGTGTTCGAACATACCAACACTCACGAGTTTGTCAAAGCCCGCGGGGTCAGCGATGTCTCTGTAGTCGCGGACCTCCACCCGACACCGGTCTGCCACCCCTGCTTGTCGCATGCGCTCATTCGCAAGCTGAGCCTGCGGTTGGCTCAGAGTAATGCCGAGCACATCCACATCATACTCACGGGCAGCGTGAATCGCCAGCGCTCCCCAACCACAGCCAATATCCAGCAAGCGCTCACCACGTTGCAGGCGCAGCTTGCGACAAATATAGTCCAGCTTTCTCCGCTGCGCCACATCAATGTTCTCGTCTGGCGTGGCAAAGTATGCACACGAGTACACCATGTTAGCATCAAGCCACAACTTGAAGAAATCATTCGAGGTATCATAATGGTAGGTCACAGCCTCACGGTCACGCTCCTTGGAATGAAGGGAGCCACTCACATGAGCCTCACGCCGCCCTGTACGCTCACGTCCGCTGGCTGGTAACTTGTGGAGTTCCCGTCCAAAGCGTAATCGTTCAGCAGCACCCCAGCGCTTGCTCCGAATGTAGTCCGCCAACGGGAAGATGGCTTCGATATCACCCTCGATGTCGATGTCATCGTAGATGAACGCTTCCGCCATCGCAAGCTCATTGGGCGGCGAGAGCATCTGTCGAAGCGAGCCGGGATGCCGAAGTACCAACGTGAACCTTGTCGGCTGACCCGGTTGTGTTTCCCATACTGTGCCATCCCATAACCGCACAGCAAAATCGCGGGAAGGGTATCCCTCGAGCAACCCTTTCCAGAGAGACAGGCCTGCGTCAACAGCACGGTCTTCTGCAGTCGCCACTGTAGTCATGGTTGTTCCTCCCTCATGATGAATACGAGCGGATCAGAGTTCTTTCGCCACCTTCAGGAACCTCTTGTACGGCAGCGCGGCCCATGTCTCTGCCTTCACAGCTCCTTTGGACATGGTTATCATTGAAACCTTTGCCGCCACCTCTTCGTTGGGTGCCTCGTAGATGTCCATGAAGTCAAACGGACCGAGCAGTGCATAGTGATCAACCCACTTGACTTCGGGGCATTTCGCTTTCACTGTCTCAAACCACTTGCGGCCAATGTTCTCGCGCTTACGCGGTTGGCCAAGACTCTCGGACGAGAGCTTTGTTAACAGGATAAACGTAGCCATGACGCGCCTCCTTTTAGCAATTATCGGTTAGGTGATCACATTGAAAACCAAGGAACGAGAGGGAAAGGTTGTTGAGAGACCGGCAGCACCTGGGCGCGTTGTAAGAAGATAGTTCGGAGTTCCCGTTGCGCTGACGGTTAGAGTATCAACTTCTGGAAACAAGCTACCAACTGGCCTATCCAAAGTCAACATTGTGCCTGAAACATCCCACAACATGATCATTCACCATCCCCACTGCCTGCATGAACGCATAGCAGATTGTGGATCCGACGAACCGGAAGCCCCGCTTCTTCAAGTCCTTGCTCATCGCATCAGACTCCGGTGTTGAAGGCGGGATCTTTTTCAGACTTCTCCGTCTGTTTTGTATGGGCTTCCCGCCGACGAACTGCCAGACGTACTTGTCGAACGAACCGAACTCCGTCTGCACTTCCAAGAATGCCCTTGCATTGCCAATGGTCGCTTCAATCTTCAGCCTGTTGCGGACGATGCCTTCGTTCTTCAGAAGTGCCTTCACCTTCTTCGCATCATACCGGGCGATCTTCTTTGCATCGAAATTGTCGAATGCCTTCCGATAGTTCTCCCGCTTCTTCAGTATGGTGATCCAACTGAGTCCGGCCTGTGCACCTTCGAGGATCAGCATCTCGAAGAGTTGCCGGTCATCGTGAACGGGGATGCCCCACTCGCGGTCGTGGTAGGCAATGTAGAGTGGATCGGAGGTGGACCAGGCGCAGCGCTGCTGTTTTTCTTTCATGCACTCTCTTCATGTTGATACTGCAGAATGTACAGACAGAAGGCCAAAGGAGCAAGCCGACTCGTTAAGCCTGAAGTCGGTTGATTTTTCCATGGAGCTTTTCTTTCTTCCCGGCATGGATCTCGAAACGGAAATACGTCGAGAGCACTCGAAACGTCAGGCAGTAAGAATTGCCTCGTGGATTGGAGAAGACGGGAAGCCCTTCGGAAGACTGATGGAGTTGTTCCTGCGCGGTGAGTACCGCGTGACGCAACAGTCAGCATGGATTGTCAACATCTGTGCAGAGAGGCAGGCATACACTTGCGATCATGTATACAACGATAGGTTTCATGAAACGCCTCCTCCATTGGGTGCTGAATAGTTACGATGAATGCTTTATACAGATACGGAGACAATGGATGGGGGTTGCAGGAGATGTGCGTTCTCTGGGGTGTTTTGACAGCCCAGCAAATACGACTCCGGCAGGATACAAAAAAAGTCCCAAGGCTTTCGACTTGGGACATCGGGAGAGAGAATCTCTTCTCATATCACCGCAACAACACAAGCCTCTTCGT
>CAYHRX010000443.1:0-3392 GCA_964359075.1 uncultured Chitinophagales bacterium | reverse complement strand
AATATTGCAAATCTTATCCCATAGTGTTGCACTTGCTCATTGAACTCGTGAATTGGCAATTCTGAAGGTGTATGACGTGCTGGGTCGAGAAGTGGCAACCCTGGTGAACGAAGTAAAGGAGCCGGGAACCTACACCGTACAATGGGATGCAAGTGAGGTGGGAAGCGGTGTGTACTTCTACCGGATCAAGGCCGAGGATTTTGTTCAGACGAGAAAAATGATTCTTTTGAGATAAGCCCCTCGAAGGGAAGCTAAGCCCGGTGGTGTTGAACCATCGGGCTTTCTTTTGTTAGCACACGAGGGCGGCCTAGCGTATTAACGCCAGCTTGCGCACCACGCTCATCCCATCGACGCATAACCTACACAAGTAGATACCGGCAGCAACATCGTGTGCATGCCAGACTATTGTGTGGGCTCCTGCTTCCTGCATTTCATCCACGAGAAGAGCTACCTCTCTTCCCACGATATCATACAACCCGAGCCTCACATGATGCAAGCTTGCGGCTGATTTTCCAGCCGATGGCACAACATACGAGAGAGCAGTAGTTGGGTTAAATGGATTTGGGTAGCTCAACAATAACATCGGGGTGGCGGCAATCACCGGGTCTTCAATCGCATTGACGAGCGGGACGATCTCGAATCGGGAAGTCATCACGCTTGCACTTGCGCCTGTGTTCGTTGTAACTGTATGCCGCACATGGCAGAGAGATGATCCGACATTCGGTACCCGCCACTGATACCGCCCGTTGTTTGGCAGGCTATCTGCAATCGTCATCCATGGACCGCGTACGCCGGTTGTGGAAAGCTCCAGCTTCATCCTCGCAGTCAACCCGGAAGGGATTTCACTGAACCAGTCGATGAACTGCACCGAGTTTCCCTTCACCTTCTCGAGTCCGTGTGGAAAGACCGGCACAATCCTCAGCGCGTCAGGTGCTGAACTCTCCTTGAAGAGCCTGAGCTTGTTGATGTACGTGAATGGTCCGCCTTCAGACGCTTCGATCACGATGTCCGCAAAACCATTGTGGTCCACATCTCCTACTGTCATATCCGAGTAGCCACCTGGGGAGGGAGTTGTGAACGAAGCTGCCTGCGTCCAGGCTGTACCGCCATTCCCTTCCCAAACTGTACAGGTAGCATTCCCATATCCGACAAGATCAACGAACCCATCCCCATTCATGTCGAACAATTGCGTTGCCGAGTAGCTGCCCGTCTGCGGGAGGTTGGCCGAGAGATTGGTCCACGACTGGCTGGCATTGTCCCACTTCCACACCTGGATGCCGTTGTTGGTTGCAAAGGCAAGATCCTTCGCTCCATCGTTGTCCACATCGCCGAGTGAAATCCCTCTGAACCCACTATTGCCCGGCGCCGGCAGGTTGTTGTGCCGGAGCGTAAAGTTGCCGCTTCCGTCCCCGAAGTATGGAGTGCCGGCCTGATGCGCAACAGCAAAGTCGAGGTTGCCATCTCCATTCATATCACCGAAGATGAAGTCCATCGCCGAGTTGCCCCCCGTGAAGCCGTACGACTGCTGCCAGGTACCGTTGCCGAGATTGCGATACACGTGGATCCCCGCACAGCAGCCGAATGAGACAGAGCCAACGTCAAGCCACCCGTCGTTATCAACATCACCAAAATCGGTGGAGAACATCCCCCACGTCTCGCCACGCGTGGCAAGACTGTCATCCCACGGTGTCCAGTTCTGGCCGGAGCCGTCGCCGAGCGCAACTTCAAGCAACTGGTTCCCGAAATCGCTGCTTGAGTAGTTGTGGTGCATTCCGTACCCGACGTCGAGCTTACCGTCGTTGTCCACATCGCCGATGGCAATGCCACCGTAGCCGAAGTTGCCATTCTGGAACAAGGTCCAGTTCGCCGCAGTCCCATTCCCGAACCACACCATAATGCCGTGCTCTTGTGTGTTCACGAACGGGTTGCCATGGTCGCCAATGGACAGAAGATCGATGTTGCCGTCATCGTTGATGTCCGCCATTTCTATCTCAGTCCTCCCTCCATCGAGTGCGATGGACTGGAGGCCGGAAGAGGATTCGACGTAGGAGATGGACGGCAGAGACGAGCCAAACCTGAAAGCATAGAACAAGACGAGAGCCACACTTGCGAAAGCAATGTCGAAAGAGTATCTCATGGGTTAATCTCCGGGCTTGTGGGGGTATTGTAGGGGTTTTTTCGTGGCAAAGCAAGAAGCAACCTCTCAGACAACCCGCAGTTACGAATCTCTCTCGCGCTCGCTATCTTGGTGCCATCGCTTCATTACCTCTGCCTCTCACCAGTCGGGCAAGACATTCGTTTCGATGTCGGCAAGCTCAAGCTCAACATACAATCTCCCGGAGCTTCTCCGCTCTGTTCTTCGTTCTGATCCCGACCAGAGGCACCTGACGTCATTCATCAATCTGTGCCACAAGATGGCAGTCGCGTATCTGAGGGTGAAGATTACATCGGGCCGATTCGATGTGCGTCGACTGGGCCTGGACATTGATGACTTTGCGTTCGACTCCATAGCCGATCTTTTCCGGCGTGATGTTGACGGCAGCTTTCCCGAACTTTGCAGATACTTCGACACGGCTGGAATACTGGATGACAGCGCCCTGACCAATCACCTCCGCAGGCTCGTCTTCAGCGCGGTTAACCACCGAATCTTCCGGTCGTATACTGAAACCGATCCTTCATTGGCAAAGATCATCCGGAACATCAAGCTTGCGCTGAAGGAGCACCCGACACTCGCCCTGCATTCCCATCTCGGTGAAACGGTGATTGTCCTGCGCGATGGTTCGGCAATGCACAGCCGCCTCCCCCGTATCGCCTCCGAACTGTTTGCACCCGACTTCCATGAGCGCGTACGCGGCCATCGGTCTCTCCACAGCATACTGGATGTTCTTGCCTCGCTCCTCTCAGAGCTTGACGGCTACTGTCAGATGATCTCCATGTACGAGGTTGCAGAATTGGTTCGTTCGGTGTATGCTTCCGATGTGGGACAGGCTACAAGTATTCTGGCGGAGCCTTCCATCTCGGAAGACGAACTCTGCGCGATGGTCGAAGAGGCGGCTGCGCATCTGAAAGACCACGTCCAGACTTCGTACGTTAACAAAAGCAAGCTGACAGAACAAGAGGGCAGAGCCCTGATCGAAACTGTGCGGGATATACTCACTGAGGACTTCATCGGGCAGAATGGCGAGGCCAGTTCCTTCTTTGAGATCACAAGAACCCATATCCCCGATCTTGCTCAAGACGATTACCGATCCCGATACCGTGTCATCCTCGAATACCTGACCAAGCTTGCAAGGAATGAGATGCGCGACAAGCTCAAAAAGGAATTCTGACCCGCCTGACCCTGCCCGGTAAATTAGAAAAGGTCTCGCTATCATGGTGGTGCAGTTGAACTG
>CAYHRX010000442.1:0-3396 GCA_964359075.1 uncultured Chitinophagales bacterium | reverse complement strand
TTCGCGCAGCACTTTACACGCCTGCGTGCCGGAGTAGTCAAACTCGCACGCCTGACCGATAATGATCGGGCCTGAACCTATGATCAGAATGGACTCAAGATCTGTTCGCTTCGGCAAGAGCAACGCTCGTTCTGGTTGGGCTTCAATATACAAAGAAGAGGAGGAAAAACAAACGCCGGCCAGCCTTGAATGTAAGACGGATTCAGCGTATACTTACGTGAGACCTTCTTCGGCTCCGCACCATCTTTCCACCACATCTTCAGCATGGAGATTCCGGCAGGGTTCCATGAACTCCCATCCACCATCTACAACTTCATTCAAGAGAAGGAAGACGTCGTTCTCCTGGAGACATCGAGGTTCGACGCCGACAACTTCAGGAGTTTCCTGTTTGTCGACCCGATTGCGACGTTGCAGATCCATGCGGTGGATGAAGTACCACAGCTGATTGAAGCCATCGAAGATCATCTTGGCCAAAAGCACTATCTGGCAGGCTACTTTGGCTACGACTGTGGCTTTCATTTTGAGCAGATTGCTCCCTTACCACGATCCCTCAAGCCCATTGCGTTCTTCGGAGTGTATCGAACACCGTTCGTCTTCAACCACCAGATAGGGTTGTTCGACCATGAGGCGCCCGAATCAACCGGCACCGCGCCGCACGGGGGCAAAGACTGTGGACTTCACAACATCAAGCTCGGCATCTCCAGACACGAGTACGCAAGGAAGATAGAGACCATCAGAGACTTTATCCGAGCCGGAGATACGTACCAAATCAATTTCACAACCAAATACACATTTGATTTTGAAGGCTCTCCTCTCGGACTGTACCGGGATCTCAAGGAGAAGCAGCGGGTTCCGTTCGGTGCGTTCATCAAGGCAAGCGGCAGATCAATCGTCTGTCTCTCCCCTGAATTGTTCTTCAGACGCACTGGAGACACCATCGTCACGAAGCCCATGAAAGGCACCACACGTCGCGGGAAGACGAATGAGGAGGATCGACAGTTACAGGAATGGCTGAGGAACGATGAGAAAAGCCGCGCGGAGAACGTGATGATTGTTGACTTGCTCAGGAACGACATTGGCCGGATCGCAGAAACAGGCTCGGTGCACGTCCCTGAGCTGTTCTCAGTGGAGAAGTATCAGACATTGTTCCAGATGACCTCAACGATAGAAGGAACGCTCAGGAACAACATCTCATACTATGAGATTCTGAGGAGTCTCTTCCCTTGCGGTTCGGTGACCGGCGCGCCAAAGATTCGCTCGATGCAGATCATCCATGAGTTGGAACAGCGTGCGAGAGGCGTATACACTGGGGCAATCGGGTACTTTTCTCCACACAGGGACGCAGTGTTCAATGTCGCGATACGCACTGCCGTGATTGATGGGAAGAAGGGTGAGATGGGCGTGGGAAGTGGAATTGTGTACGACTCTATCGCTGATCAGGAGTATGCAGAGTGCGAGCTGAAGGGACTGTTCCTCACCGAACAACATGCAGATTTTGAGTTGCTGGAAACTCTCCTGTGGCACAACGACTACCCCCTGCTCGAACGACATCTGAAGCGGCTCCAACAATCGGCGGAGTACTTCGAGTATCGGTACGACATTGAACGTGTACGTCGACAGTTGCTTGGCACGACAAAGGCATTCGATGAGGGGAGGAAGTACAAAGTCAGACTCACGTTGAATCGTTTCGGTGAGACAAGCATTGAGCACCTCGGGCTGGATGAGGACATCCAACCCGCGTTGATAGCCCTGGCAGACGTCCGCACGAATTCAAGTGACAGATTCCTCTACCATAAGACCACGCACAGGCGCTTGTACGATGAGATGTCCCGAAGAGCGACGGAGCAAGGCCTGGCTGACTTCATCTTCCTGAATGAAAGAGGCGAAGTCACGGAGGGTGCCATCAGTAACATCTTTGTTGGAAAAGAGGGGCGACTCATCACTCCGCCAGTCGAATGTGGACTGCTTAATGGCATCTACCGCCAGTACGTCCTTGAACGGGAACCAGAAGTGGTAGAAGCAGTGTTAACGAAGGAAGATATTCACGACGCTGATGCCATTTACATTTGCAACGCAGTGAGAGGAATGCGGCGTGCAGTGTTCGTGCAAACGCTCGAAGCTCAAACCAACAATATCCAACTCACTGAAGCGGAAAGGAGAAACCCATGATACTCGTGCGAGATGTGTTCCAGTTGAGGTTCGGCAAGGCCAGAGAGGCGAAGGCGCTTGCAAAGGAAGGGATGGAGATTGAGAAGAAATACGGCTACGGTCCCGGCCGTCTTCTGACTGATCTTACGGGTCCCTATTACACCCTCGTCATGGAAACGACGTACGCGAACATGACGGAGTTCGAGAAGGCGCTCAAGGACTTGCTGGGCAACAAAGAGTTCGGTGAGTGGTACCAGAAGATGGTGCCGCTTGTCGAGTCAGGACGGAGGGAAATGTACACCGTCGTAGAGTGACGATTCGTCCGTGAATGCGTGCGCCTGCCGAGACTGCAGTAGGCGCACTTTGATTTTTGATTCTTCCTCTAACTCCCACTCACCTCTGCTAGCTTCGCCCTCAGGTTGTAAAAGTATTTGAACGTCATCACCACAACGCCTAACGCGAGCGCAAGCAGCAGCGCGTCAGTGATGACGAGTGACCAGTTCTGGAAGTTAATGTAGCGACCGAGCAGAATCACGAGCGACGTCATCGTCGTTAGCACCATGAACGTCGCCGGAATGGCTGTGAACCAGTATTTCTTCGACTTCTGAGCCAGCCAGGCAGTGACTGCAATCAGCGTAAGGGCAGCGAGAAGCTGATTGGCAGCGCCAAAGATCGGCCAGATTTTCAGGTACGCGTTGGTGAATGCCAGCGTCAGAAATCCAACCACCACCAACAGACTGTTAAACACGCGACTCTTCAGGAGAGCCGGCGGGTTGTCCATCACCGTCAGCCACAGCTCCTCGAAGAGATACCGGGAGAGCCGAACAAGCGCATCAATGGTGGTGACGAGGAAACCTTCGAGCAGCAAAATACCCCAGATCGTGCCGAGCACCGTTGGCAGCCCGAAGCTCATATTCAGGATGTTGCCGAGACCCAGTGCAAACGCCAGTGGCGCATTGCTCGATCCGGCTGCCGGATAGACGATGCTCTTGTACTTTGCGAAATCCATCCCACCGGAGATCAGCAGGATGACACAGAGAGCAAGCAAGCCTTCGAGCAGCATGCCGCCATAGCCGATCATGCGGGCGTGCTTTTCGTTGGAGATCTGCTTGCATGAAGTGCCACCGCAAACAAGTCCGTGCGCACCAGATGCGGCTCCGCACGCAATCGTGATGAAGAGGAACGGCCAGATGAGTCCCAGGTTTGGTGCGGAGAATGCCTCGTCGAGATTAAATGTGGGGGTATTGA
>CAYHRX010000441.1:0-3407 GCA_964359075.1 uncultured Chitinophagales bacterium | reverse complement strand
CAACGACATACAGAATTGGAATCTGAGACTCATTGCGGTCGATGAGGCTCACTGCATTAGTGAGTGGGGGCATGATTTTCGTCCTGAGTATCGCCAGCTTGTCGAGCTGCGCAATCTGATGCCGGATGTTCCCGTGATGGCATTGACCGCAACGGCGACGACGCGTGTCCGTGAAGACATCATCAAGCATTTGCATCTCCGCCAGCCCCGCTCGTACGTCGCGAGTTTCAATCGCCCGAACCTGCGCTATACAGTCATTCCCAAGTCCGACCCATACGAGCAAGTCATTTCGTTTGTGCGTGCGCGACCCAAAGCGAGCGGCATTATCTATTGCCAGAGCCGCAAGACGAGTGAAAGCCTCGCGTCGCAGTTGCGCGCAGACGGTGTTGCTGCCGCGCCGTACCATGCAGGACTTGAATCTGCAGAGCGGACAAAACACCAGGAATTGTTTTTGCGTGATGAAGTGCGGGTGATTTGCGCAACGATTGCATTCGGTATGGGCATCAACAAGCCGAACGTTCGCTTTGTGATTCATCGTGACCTGCCCAAGAACATTGAAGGCTATTATCAGGAAACGGGTCGGGCGGGACGCGACGGCTTGCCTGCGGAGTGTGTACTCCTGTTCAGCGCGGGCGACATGATGAAACAGCTTATCTTCATCGAGGACAAACCGGACCCGCACGAACAGCGCATCGCCAAGGCGCAACTGGAGCAGATGGTGCATTATGCGGAAAGCCCGGAGTGCCGACGGGCGCTGCTGCTGGAGTATTTCGGTGAGCAGTACATCGAGCCGAATTGCAGCGGCTGCGACAACTGCCTCGCGCCAAAGGAGACATACAATGCAACCATTGCCGCGCAACAGTTTCTCTCATGCGTCTATCGCATCAAAGAGAAAAGCGGCTTCAACGTTGGCATGAATCACGTCGTCGAAGTGTTGACGGGAGCGGACACCGACAAGGTTCGCAAGTGGGATCACAAAACGCTGTCCACGTACGGGCTCGGCAAAGAGATGGGCCGGGCCGAGTGGCAGGTGGTCGGGCGCCAGTTGATGCGCCTGCGTTATGTGCGGCAGAACCACGAGAAGTTCAACGTGCTTGAGCTGACGGATGAGGGAATGCAGGTGCTGAAACAACGCATTGCAGTGCATCTCACGAAGCCAGCCGTGGTTACCGAGCCGGCAAAACACGGCGCCGGCGATATTGCGTGTGATGAAGAACTCTTCGAAAGGGTGCGCGTGTTGCGCAAACGCCTTGCAGACGAGCGGAACGTTCCAGCGTACATTGTCTTTTCAGATGTTACCTTACGGCAGATGGCGAGACATTATCCGACGACACCGAATGCGTTCGTGCGAATGAGCGGCGTTGGAGAGAAGAAGCTGAATGAGTTCGGCCCTGTATTCATGTCGGCGATTTCGCAGTATCTGCAGACGAACAAGCGGATGGCATTTCACGACGAACCGGCTGCGTCGTCAACAGCGAAGCGCCTCAATGATACGACGCGGGAAACGCTGAAGATCTTTCGGTCAGGAAAATCAATGGAGGAGATTGCAGAAATTCGACGCCTTGCGATGAGCACCATACATGGTCATCTGCTTGCGGCGATCATTGCTGGCGAGGCGGTGGATTTGCATCGCATCGTTTCGCCTGCTGAACAGAATGACATAGCAGCAGCATTTGCCAGGCTCGGGTTCAGCAACCTTACGGGCGTGTATGAATCGCTGAAGGAGAGGTACAGCTATGGTGTGCTGAGAATCTATCGCGCAATTAACCAGCCCAAGGGAAATGAAGAGATTGTGAGACTTGAAGCCGGTTCCTCCAACCCCAAACCGTCTTAGCATTGATGACACCGTCGGCATCGCGTACCGCTCCGTCCACCACGAACCCACGCGCACGTCGGAGGAATCCGCCAGAGCTCGCGGCGAAGACATCGCCATCAGTGGCAAAGCAATATTGAGTGCAGCAAGAAAGATCGACTCTCCGATTCGCAACTGCCGAAGAATTGTTGCAGCTTACCGGACTCGTCCCCGGCTCTGTCCCGCCATTCGGAAGGCCGATCCTTCCGTTCGATCTGTTCATCGATGTCTCGGTTTCTGCCAACGAGAAGATCGCATTCAATGCCGGCTCGCTGACAACATCGATCATCATGCTCTGCAAAGAGTATCTCGCTGTGGCGGGCGGTAAGGTGTTTGATTTTTCAGAAGGCAGTTCGCTATGAAAGTGCTGGCGATCCTTACGTCATTGCTGTGTGCGGTCGAGGCGTTCTGGTTGTTTGGCTGGAGTGCGCACGTGGCCCCGTGGCTGGAGACGTGGGCGCCTCTCTACTTCATCGGATCGCTTGCAGCAATCGGATTCTCGTACCGGCGGCTGAGACGAGACGATCTCACCCGCTCGCACTTCATCGCAACCTGTGCCGCTGCTGTCGGCGTCGGTATTCTGATGGGCGCGATAGCTGTCGTTGGCGCGTAGTCCGGCAGCAGCATCTGCCGTATACACCTTTTATCTTTTGCAATTCAACCCCACATTCCTGATATTGCAGCGTGTAATCATCGCTCCGGTGGACGTGTAAATGACTCGCTGGGTTCTGAGACTTATTCTTGCCAACTCGCTCGTGTACCTGCTCCAGCTCGCACGGCCCGTAATAACGGACACGTTTGCACTCGTTCCGGCGCTTGTGCTCCAGCAGCCATGGACCCTTTTCACGTACATGTTCCTGCACAGCACCGATCTCACGCACATCCTCTTTAATATGCTGGGTCTGTTGTTCTTCGGCCCGCGCCTTGAGATCGAGCTGGGTGCGAAGAACTTCCTTCTGCTCTACTTCGTCAGCGGGCTTGTGGCCGCGTTGCTGTCATTCGTGAACCCCTATGCCGCCATCATCGGGGCTTCCGGAGCGGTGTACGGGGTGTTCATGGGATTCGCGTACTACTGGCCTCGGGAGAACATCTACATCTGGGGCGTGTTGCCGGTACAAGCACGATGGCTGGTTGCGTTCATGACCGTGATGTCGCTTTTCGGGGGGTTCGGCTTTACCATGGACAGAATCGCGCACTTCGCTCATCTCGGCGGTTTCCTAGGGGGCTACCTCTTCCTCAAGTTTCTGGAGCGAAAGGCCAAGCTTGTTGACCAGATCGTCTCATCTCTTCCAACGGTTGAACCATCGAGGTGGAAGAACATCAACCGCGAAAAGCTTCACGAAGTCAACCGCTCCGAGCTTGACCGCATCCTCGATAAGATCAACTCGACGGGTCTCGACAGTCTCTCCGCAGGTGAACGGGAGTTTTTGGAGAGATTCAGCTCGAACTAATACTTTGTACTTCGAACTCTGGTTCGATCGTGTGCACCAGATGCCTCGTTCCACTTCTCCTTGCTGAGGCATTCCTTTGCAACCCATTTGCTTGAGCACGGAAC
>CAYHRX010000440.1:0-3411 GCA_964359075.1 uncultured Chitinophagales bacterium | reverse complement strand
CAATGGATACATCTGGCACGGGTGGTGGACACGGTCACCACTGAGGTATCAACCAGAGGCGGGCGTCCGGGTGGGATGACGCTCGCCTCGACCAATGAGGCATGAGGTGAAACGAGTCACTGCATATGTGAATACGACGAGGGTGCACTGGCTGGCCGAGGAATTGGTGGCAGCCGGTGTCAAGGAGATCAGGGTGATCGAACATTTCTCACCAACGTCACAGGTCTCCCGCTTGCAGCTTTGCTGCGAGGATGATCTTGTGGACAAGGTTCGAGAAATCATTCGTCGCCTTGGTTCAGGCGGTTCACCCCCCGATTATGACGTTGCGGTGTCCGATTTCGATCCGGCTCTTCCAAGCCAGATTCCCATTGGCAAGAGGATGAGTGTCCTTGAAGAGCCTCAGCTCGCGAGGCGTATCCGCTTCCTTTTCAAAGGCGCATCAACGAGACTTACGATTGTCTTCCTGGCCATAACATTGAGCGTCGGTGCCGTTGGCATGTTCACTCACTTTCAATTGGAACGTTATCAGCATGCGGTCAGGGAATCGGCTGAAAACGTCCAAGAGGTTGTCGATGCCGCCGGCATCATTCAGGTGGCCCACCTTGAGGAATTGCTCGCAGCTGAAAGGCTCCACCGCGGAGATGGTGAAATGGCAATGCGGGATTTCAGAACCGCACGTGAAAATCTGGGTGCTGCTGTCAAAACCCTCCAGGATTCACGACTTATCAGCCGAGGGGCGATAGACTCCTTGGTTGAAATCGAGAATCGGTTCCAGTCCATCACCGACGGGATGTTTGGGATTCTCACACAACTCTCCAGGCTTCCGGCAAAACGGAATACCGCACAACGCAGTGACCTGTCGCAGTCACACGCCGAACTGATGACGTCGCTTGATCTGATTCATCGCGGATGCATGGAATCGCTGGCGTCCATAAAGCAAGCGGTCGCGGACGTTACACGTTCACATGACACGGAAAACAACAAGGCTTTGGATGCTGTCCGACTCTCTCTGACGATCCTCGCCGGAGTTGCCACTACCATTACGGTCCTCATGTGGCTTGTCGCTCGACGAAGGGTGTCCCAGCCACTGGAGGTCCTGGTCGAAGAAGCCAGGGCATTGGATGACGGAGAACTCAAATGACTCGTGCAAAACACCATCGGGTTGGAATCGAAACGCTCCTGTTGATCGGAACTCTGTGGCTCATTGGTTCGGCGCTCAGCGGTTGCACAGTCAGCCATCAAGTCATGCGAGGTTCCGTTGTTGCTGTGATGGACAACGAAGCACATATCTGCATAGGAAGTCACGATGGCTTGAAAGTAGGAGATACCTTAACTGTCTATCGGACAAAGCAAGTGGGGTTTCCCACACTTCCCTACGGCCCCGGCAGAACCCAAGCTGAATATGAACGATCATATCGCTACGAAAGAGTCAGGGTGGGAAAAGTCAGGGTCACCCGGATATTCGATGGACACTTTGCTGCGGTAGTGGTCGTAACGGGTGAGATCGATTACCCTGATATCGTTGAGAGATCATACATCCCGTAGAGGACTATGCGATCATGAAGACACACTCAGTCATACTATTTGCTCTTGCAATATCCTTCACTGTCATACTCAGTGGCTGCTCGGTCAGTCACGAGACCATGCGTGGTTCGATCGTAATGTCGTTCGACAAAGAAGCACACATCTGCATAGGGAGCGAAGATGGTTTACAGGTCGGCGATGGAGTCACCATCTACCGGGTGAAACAGGTGCCATCAACTAAAGAGGTCATCGTTCCCGATCGGTCCAGTGGGTACAAACCAAAGATGCGATACGAGAAGGTCAAGGTGGGCACAGCAAGAGTAACCGAAATCCTCAGTGAATATTACGCGGCGATTGAGCTCATCGAGGGTGAGCTGCTGGCAAACGATATCGTCGAGAAGTCTTGGCGCCAATAAAGGGAGGGTGATATGAAAAAAACCTTGAACATAGGACTTACAGTCCTTCTCGCTCTGGCTCTGGCCAGTTGCGGAGTGACATCTCTATCAACAAAGAGGACAGAGCAGCCTTTGCCTTCCTCCATCATGAAACCGAATGAGCCGATTGCCATCATGCCGTTCGAGACGGAGAGCGCATTGTCAAACCTCGGCGGGCAGGTATCCGATGAGGTGATTGTCAATCTTCTTGAGCATTCACCGGGGATGAAGATCATCCCGGCGACTGTCGTGCGCAACTATCTCGCTCAGACGAGTCTTGGCGTGGCAGGCATTCCGGATATGCACACAATCCACAACCTCCAGCAGGGCCTGAAGTGTCGCTACTTGTTGACAGGTAATATCTACACAAATGTCGGCGAAGTGAAATACACTTCGACATATACCAACCGTATTGCAACCGGCAGCGTAACCGTGCGGCTGGTTGATTGCGACTCTTCCACTGTTGTGTGGGCGAAACATATACAGTCAACGTACTCCACCAGCGCGTACTACAATCCTACGACGCAATCGTCCACAACGTACCTGACCGACGGTCAATTGCTGCAGGGACTTATCAAGAACCTTGGCTATGATGTGGCAAGAAGCTTTTATGAACACCAATAGATCAACGGAGGCAGCCGTGAAAACGTGGGTAATCGGCGTAGCGACCTTATCATTAGCATTGTTCATCGCAGGGTGCTTTGCTGGATCCAGCATTGTGAAGGGGTATGTCGTCATGAGAACGTCCTCCGAGGCTCACATCAATCTTGGGTCGGATGACGGAATTCAACTCGGCGATACGCTTGTTGTCTGGCGCGAGGAAAAGTCCGGAGCGCCCGGCGGTCGGACCGTGCGCTCCGGGAGGGTCAAAGTGGTAAGACTGCTGGACAAAAACCACGCGGCAGTGGAGGTGTTGAGTGGAAATCTCCGAGAGAGAGATCGGGTCGAAAAGCAGGTGCGATAGAGGCACTATCAACAAAAGGACATCAACAAAGAAAGGAGCGATGGATTATGAAACGGATTGCAGTGGTCGGGACAGTTATCCTCGCTGCGTTCCTCGTCAGCGGGTGCATCTCGCCATATTATGGACAGTATGAGCGAGGCGAAACAGAGATGGCGGATTCGTTGCTTGCGCCGCCAATGTCGATAGACGATGTGATCTCTCTGACAAAGGATAGTGTCAGCGATGCCGTCATCATCAGTCAAATGAAGGCAACGAGATCCTACTTCTCGCTCACAACCGATGACATCCTAACGCTGAAGAAAGCCGGCGTGAGCCTGGTATTCGGCGCGGTGCTTGACAGGTTGAGTATCAAGGCATTGATGCTGATCTCATCCGTCATCCAGTCGGCGGTGTACCTGAGTCTGTTAATGTTCTACTCATTGGCCCTGGTCTTCATCCTGTGCCTGTTGCTCAATCTGGCCTACCTGTCGCTGGAGACGGCCGTGCGCA
>CAYHRX010000439.1:0-3426 GCA_964359075.1 uncultured Chitinophagales bacterium | reverse complement strand
GTTGCGCTTGGTGGCGTGATCGGTGTTCTGCTGGCGTTCACGTTCACACAGGTCCACTTTCCATTCACGAGGCTTCTCTCACGATTGGTGATTCTGCCGGTTGCGCTTCCACCATTGGTTGGAGTGATCGCGTTCCTCTTTGTGTTTGGAGAGAGCGGGTTCCTGCCGCGTCTAGTCCAGAGAATATTCATACTCGACGAGGTTCCCTTCTTCCTTGATGGAGTCAGCGCTATTGTTGCGATACACGTGTACTCGTTCAACGTCTACTTCTATCTTCTAGTCTCGAACGCATTGCAGCAGCTCGATGGCTCGTTGCTTGAGGCAGCATCCAGCTTGGGCAGTTCTCGGTGGAATACATTTCGACGTGTTGTTCTTCCGGTGCTACGCCCTGCCTTCGTAGGCGCATCGGCGCTCACCTTTATGGCAAGCATGGCCTCTTTCTCTGCGCCGCTGATCTTTGCTGGGGACAGGCGGTTTCTCACAACACAAATCTACGTCACAAAGCTGAACGGTGACCTCGAAGCCGCTGCGGCCCAGTCCATGCTGCTGGCTCTCATCTCGATCGGCTTCTTCGTCCTCCTCAGTCTCTCTCGACGGTCCCTCAAGCCAAAAACAAAGGGCGCACCACGGACGACGGTGATGAATCTGAGCCCCATCGTCCGCCGGTTGCTGATTGGCACAGCGATCGTGGTCCTGGGACTGGAGTTGCTTCCCATTGTGTCGATTATCCTCATCTCCTTTGTGAAAGAAGGCTCATGGACCTGGCAGGTGTTCCCGTCGGCATATACTGTTGAGAATTATGCCAGACTTCTGCTGGACTCAAGAGTATTCGAGCCGATCCGGAACAGTCTCCTCATGAGTGCGTTGACCGTCGTTGCCGCGGTGGTCGTGGGGGTGACGGCAGCATTCGTTGTCGTCAAGGGAGAGCTTGGCAGGTCAAGGCTTGCAGTGGACACGATACTCAACGTGTCGTTTGCCATTCCCGGGACCGTGATTGCAATCGGACTGATCTACACGTTCAACAAACCGATGTTAACAAGCGGCTTCACGGTCCTCGTCGGCTCGTTCTGGATTCTTCCCCTCGCATACTTCATCCGTACGTACCCACTTGTTGTACGCTCCACCACTGCTGCGTTGGAGCAACTTGATGACTCCCTGCTGGAGGCAGGTGCGACGTTTGGGGCAGGCACTTTCACCCGGTTCCGGAGGATTGCATTACCGCTGATCCTTCCGGGTATTGTGACAGGCTCGCTACTGGTGCTGATCGCATCGCTGGGCGAATTCGTGTCGTCAATCTTGCTCTACACATACTCAAGCCGACCAATCTCCATCGAGATCCTTTCACAGCTGAGGGGATACAACTTCGGTGCTGCGGCAGCCTACTGTGTGTTCCTGATCGTTCTGATTTTCATCCTCACTCTTCTATCCTCTCGACTGAACAAGAGAGGGTTTGGGGGAGAAGGGCTCAACTTTTAGGTTGAATGCCAGCCGTTTTTTTGGTAATTTGATTCGCCATTCTTGCGCTCGTAGCTCAATTCCAAAACTGCCCACGAACGGTGTATGTGAGTGGCTGCAGTTTTGAGAATCCCGCTGAAAGCGGGACTGGATAGGTAACCAAAGATTCGCGCTCGTAGCTCAACTGGACAGAGCGTTGGCCTCCGGAGCCAAAGGTTTCGGGTTCGACTCCCGACGAGCGCACAAAAAAATCACTATTCAATCTCCCAACGAAGGAACCAAGAGACATCATGCTTCAACCCAAGAAAAAGATCACCAAGAGAGAACTCAAACAAGACGCGCTTATCAACACGTATATGAAGGTCACGACCTTCTACGAAGAGAACAAGAAGTACATCAGCTACGGGCTCACGGCACTCATTGTTGTTGTCGCTGTGGCGTTCTTCTATGTGAAAAATCGAAATGCGGACAATGAGAAAGCAGCGACGGAGCTTGCCAAGGTCTATTCATTCTACGATAATGCCCAGTTCCAGATTGCAATCGACGGCGTACGCGAGCGTAACATCGTGGGCCTCAAGTCGGTTGTGGATGAGTATGGCGGCACCCATGCAGGCAACATGGCGAGGCTCTATCTCGCGAGTTCATACTTTAACCTTGGCAAGTTCACTGAAGCCGCAAAAGAGTATGAAGAGTTCAGTCCCGAAGGGCAGTTGCTTACGGTGACCCGCTATGCAGGACTGGGTGCATGCTATGAAGCAACGGGCAGGTACAAGGAGGCGGCAGAGAATTTTGAAAAGGCGGCAACGAAGTACACCAATGACATGAATGCGGCTGAGAACATGAGCAATGCCGCACGCAACTATTCTTCCTCCGGTGAAAAAGAGCACGCTCTGGACCTATACAAGAAACTCAAGAAGAACTACCCGACAACAACATTTGCAAGGGAAGCTGACCGGTTCATAGCGAAACTCTCGGTGTGACAAAGCCCTGGAGGCACCCACTCTCTCGATGTACTCTGCTTGGCGCACACAGGAGGGGGTGCTCTCGCCGGCCAACGCCCGTAATGAACAGGTCGGTCAAGAACCCTCACGTCGTGTTCCCGCCAGACCGTTCCTCCTGAAACTTTTACGCCAAGTTATCGAACTAGAAACGGGTACTCCAACATGTTCGATATCTTATACAAGCACAGTTTGACTCACAGATTCCCCACCACGGCCCGATGAAGATCCGCAGGGTCTTATATGGTGTTACCATCGGGGTCTTGCTTCTTCTCGTACTGATCCTCGACGTTATCCGGAAGAGCGTTGAGCTTGATATCACCGGGTTAGGGTTCATCCGTGACGTGATGATCATAGGTGTGCTTGGATTGGTGTTCCTCGTCCTGGAAGCAGCAGGCAGGAACAGAGAAGACAGTCCGGTTAAACGCATGGGTGCAGTTCTCGTAGTCTCTGTCATCATGATTGTCGTGGGTATCGGCGGCTCGTTCATGGTCGGGAACGGTTTTGATAGCAAGAACTCCATGCTGTTGCCCCTCGATTACGGCACGCTCTTCACGGCAACGATCCTTGGCGTGGCCTTCGGAGTGTTTGCAGTAGTCATGATTCGCTTCCTGCGTGATCTCGCGCTGTACAAGATGAGAAAAGGCGCACGAAGGAACTTCTTGGTCTTCATCGGGCTGACGTTTGCCACGGCTGCTTCGACACTATGGCTCCGACCGCTTGAGCGGGAGATCTATGTCAGTATTCTCTATGGGCTCGCCGTCATTTTTGCAATCGTGAATTCGTTCCGCCTGTCATGGATCGTGTATCTCTCCAAACGTGAGAAGATGTTCGGCCTTGTGTACGGGTTCTTCCTCTTTGCAGCGTTCATCGTGTTGAACATCCTTATCCAGAGCGGCTCGGTGAGCAAGGCCCTGCTGTATTACTCGTACCCGGTCAAGGAGTTTGCCTCACTTGTCAGCGTGTTCGGCAC
>CAYHRX010000438.1:0-3435 GCA_964359075.1 uncultured Chitinophagales bacterium | reverse complement strand
TGACGCACTGCCGGCGAGTTTTGGCTTCACGTTGCCCCACGCATACGTCCCGACAGAATCCGACATCGTGCAAGGCTTCCTCCTGCTCGCACTTCCTCAGATTCCCCTCTCGCTCGGCAACTCACTCCTCGCCACAGAGCGCATCGCTCATGACTATTTCCCGGAGCGAAAGATAACGCTGCGCAAGCTGGGGTTCACCTACTCACTCATGAATATCATCGCGCCGTTCATCGGCGGCATTCCGGTGTGTCACGGCTCGGGGGGACTGGCGGGGCATTACATCTTTGGTGCGCGGACGGGAGGCTCTATCATGATCTATGGGACGCTGTATCTTGTGCTTGGACTGTTCTTCAGCCAGGGGTTCGCCACCTTTACGCATGTGTTCCCTCTGCCTATGCTCGGTGTCATACTTCTCTTCGAAAGCATTGCACTGATGAAGCTCATGAAAGACACAATGCACTCCCCGGCAGACACCACAATAGCTCTCCTCGTCGGCCTTCTGTCATTCGGCGTACCGTCAGGCTATCTTGTTGGGATGATCGTTGGCGGGGTGTTGGCGTTTCTGAAAAACCGAATGCGGTTTGGAGTGTAGGAGCAGAGCGGGATGAATCTCTTCTACTTGCCCTGCATCGGGAGGTAAATATTAAACTTCTTGATGCGATAGGTCAGGTTCGGCTCGGTCATGGAGAGCATCCGGGCAGTTTTCCGTTGGTCAAAACCATTCTTCACCAACGCCCTTTCAATTACCGCCTTCTCCAGCGCAGCCAGAGAATCCTCAATCGCCAATCGCTTCCCCTTCTGGATGGTGCGGAACATCTCCCACACGAGATCGATCTCATCACCTGGCCTCGCTGGAAGTTTGAGCGTACCGTCAGACGAATTCACGGCGGCGTCTTCCACGACATACTTCAGCTCCAGGATGTTATCACGCCAGGAGCGCAATTTCAATTGTTGGAGAGCCTCTTCCTTCACCCTCCAGCAATCAATGCTCTCCCTCTTCCGCAAATCGACAAGGAATTCCTGGATCAGAGACGGGAGTTCATCAAAGCGCTCACGCAGGGGAGGGATGTGGCAGATGGCAAACGACTTCATGCTCTGGGCCAGTGATTCAACCAGTAGCCGGCCGCGCATAGCGTCGCCCCACGGAAGAGCCGAGGATGCAATGAGACGCGTCCGAGGAGGCGGGTGCCCCCGCTCTTGCTGAATGAGGAACCTCGAGAGCGAGGTCTGATTGATGATGCTGAAATCGGTGACATCGCAAAGATACAACGTCGAGCGTCCCGGCAGTGAAGGGAGCCGCCCCCCCTGCTTCCGCTCCAGAAGCCTTCGGTCATCATCAAAGAGTATCGCCCTCAACACTTCATGAGGGGTCTCCGGCCTCACTTCAACAAACTCACCACCGCCGTTGCGCGCACCCTGTGCGTGAAGCAGTGAGGCATGAAATCTCTTGCCAGAACCAGGCTCCCCCTCCATCACCACATTTGTCCTGCAGCCGACAAACGGTTTGATGCGTTCAAATGCACGCGTTGCAGCGAGGGAGCCTTCCGGGACATCAAGGTTTCTCTGAACAACCTGGCTCGTTTCTGCAGACGTATGTTCTATGACGATGGCGGTATCCACGAACTTTCTCCTATTCCTACAGCTTTCCAATTGCCGCCCGGATTCTCTCGAGAGCCAGGGTGATGTTCTCGACCGAGTTCGCGTATGAGAAACGGAGGTATCCCTCGCCGAATGCCCCGAAGGCCGTGCCGGAGAGACACGCGACACCGGCTTCGTTCAGCAGATAATCAGCAATGACGCGTGACGGCTTTCCAATCGCTGTGATATTCGGAAACACATAAAACGCACCGAGTGGCTTGTGGCACCGGAAGCCCGGAATAGTATTGAGACCCTCCACAATCGTGTCCCGCCGACGCTTGAACTCAGCCACCATCGCATCCACACCAACCTGCGGGCCTGTCAACGCTTCAACTCCAGCCATCTGCGTGAAGCTTGCCGTGCACGAGTTGCTGTTGATCTGCAGTTGGGCAATCATTGGGACAAGCACCTCGGGCATGACTCCGAAGCCAAGCCGCCATCCCGTCATCGCATAGGTTTTGGAAAAACCGTCGAGGATGATCGTCCGCTCGGGCATGCCGGGAAATTGAGTGATGCTGGTGTGCGTGAAGCCGTCGTAGATGATACGCGAGTAAATCTCGTCGGACAGAACGATGAGGTCATGCTTCACTGCAAGCTCGGCAATCTGCCTGAGATCGTCTTTCGTAAGGACGCCGCCCGTCGGGTTCTGCGGCGAGTTGATGATCAGCATCCGCGTCTTCGGCGTGATGAGCTTCCTGAGATCGTCAATATCGAAACGGAAGCCTTTCTCTTCTTTGAGTGCCAGAGGCACCGGCTTCGCGCCAACGAAACTGATCACCGACTCATAGATGGGAAACCCTGGATTCGGGTAGATGACTTCATCGCCTGCATCGACCGATGCCATGATCGCGAAGAACATGATCGGCTTACCACCGGGCGTCACGACAACCTGATTCGCGTTGAACTGCACGCCGCGCTGCTTCGTCATGTACTCCGCAATCGTCCTCCTCAGGTCAGGCAACCCGGGCGCCGGCCCGTAGTGGGTGAACCCCTTGTCGAGCGCAGCTTTCGCCGCGTTTCTGATGTTCACCGGCGTATCGAAATCCGGCTCGCCGATTTCAAGATGGACGATGTGTTTCCCTTGAGCTTCAAGTGCTTTTGCCTTGACGAGAACTTCGAACGCTGTCTCAGTACCGAGCAGCTTCATCCGCTGTGCAACGTGCATACAGTATGCCTCGTGTTCAGAGATAATTGGAAAAGATCTGGAAGGTTAATGCTGGAAGCGATTTGATTCAAATCTAAGTTAGCAAAAAGGATTGAGATGGGCAAGTAGAACGAAGAACACCAATGAGTTCTCCGAAAACCAAATCGGACTAGGTTGTGCGATTTTTGAAGGCATTGATATTGGATCACAAAGCTTATCGGCGAACAATCCGGAGCCCTTGTCAAAGCCTGGTCACGGCTTTGCACTTGAAACTACCTTCCTCAGCAACTCAACCCAATCAAAACAGGACAATACCGGAACGCTCCGAACTTGGAACACAGGAAGAAATAGAGTAGAATAGAAGTGCATTCATGAAGCGAGGTGATGTTGGCAATATCCGTTTTCAGGAAACTCGGGGATCTCTTCAAGAAACTCATCGGTACCGGTGGTAAGCCCACCACCACACCGGTCATCCCCCCGCAACACCCTCCCGCGCCGTTGCGCGAGCAGGAACACCGGGCGAAGCGCGGGGTGCCGCCGCAGAGAGAACGTGATCACCGTGCGACACGTCGGCCACATCCGGACCGTCAGGTCCGTCCGCCGCGATCCCCACGGACAAGCCCCGAATCCACCCCTGAACGACGTCGGCAAGA
>CAYHRX010000437.1:0-3441 GCA_964359075.1 uncultured Chitinophagales bacterium | reverse complement strand
TTGCTACCTGGAGTGCAATGTGCCGGACTTCATCGAACGGGAGGGGGAAGCTCTTGTGCAAATACTCGCGCAGCGTCCCGCCGGTCAGATACTCCATAGCAATGAACCCACGCTCTTCGGTTTCGCCAACTTCATACACCTTCAGAATATTGGGATGATCGAATGACGAGAGCAACTGTCCTTCGGCCATGAGGCGCTTCCTGTTCTCCGGGTCTTTGAGGAGATCCGGATGCAACAGCTTGAGAGCTACCACTTGCCTCGTGTTTACATCTGTTGCTTTGTACACCGTTCCCATGCCGCCGCGGCCAAGCTCCTCCATCAGGCGATAGTGCGACACAATCCGGGCTTTCCGGCTGGCGATGATGATCTTCCAGTTCAGCACCAGCCACCGGGTCCCAAATCCCAAACCGACAAACACCAGGAGGTAACCGGTGTATGCCCACCAGGTGCGCCACCACGGAGGCGTAACGATGATGGCGATCGATGCCCCCTGCTCATTCCACAAGCCGTCGTTGTTGGAGCCTTTCACCTTGAGTATGTACGTTCCCGGATCGAGGTGCGTGTAACGGGCTTCACGGTGGCTGCCTGAATACACCCAGTCCTTGTCGACGCCTTCCATAATGTACGCGAACAGGTTCCGGGAGGGATTTGTGAATTCCAAGGCCG
This sequence comes from uncultured Chitinophagales bacterium, assembly GCA_964359075.1. Taxonomy (GTDB): domain Bacteria; phylum Bacteroidota; class Ignavibacteria; order UBA10030; family UBA6906; genus UBA11986. The sequence continues at coordinate 2,775 of CAYHRX010000437.1, read as the reverse complement.
TGAACTCGAACGAGAAAACTGTTTCAGTGTAGTCGAGAACAATCTCCTTCACAGTTTCAATTTCTCTGCCGAGGGAGAACGACTGGTCAAACTTTTTGAATCCGGTGAAAGCCATTCTGGGGATAACGGGATTGTCTGTTACCGAATCAGGGTAGAAAGCATTAAAGCCATTCACTCCACCGAAAAGCATTTCGCCGTCTGAACATTTGAAGTACACACCCGTGTTGAACTCGTATGATTGCAAACCATCGTCCGGAGTGTAGTTTCTGAACTTCGGGTGTTCGGGGTCGCTCGCGTCCATTCGGGAGAGGCCACGGTTAGTGCTGATCCAGAGGTTCCGGGCATCATCCATGAGTATTCCATAGACGAAATCATTCGGAAGACCATCCGAGGTGTAGTACGCCTTCCACTTTTCCAATCGGGTGTCGAACCGGTTCAAACCTAGTTCGGTTCCAACCCACAACACGCCGCCCGTGTCCGGGCAGATGGTCTTGACAAAATCATTGGAGGGCGAGTTAGGATTGGAGGGATCGTGCTTGAATGCCCGCTTGATCTTCCCATCAACATCTATTTTGAGCAACCCGCTCCCCAGTATTCCGACCCACACGTTCTCCGGGTCTATCGGTAACACGCACTGGATGTGTGCAGGAATGCTGCTTCCTTTCTCCCGTACGATTGGGAGCACTGTGATCATCTTCATCCGCGTCGGATCGAGCCTTGCGAGTTGCGTCCCGCTACCGATCCAAATCGTCCCGCTGGAATCCTCATGGAGATGGGTGATGATCCTTCCTCGCGCTTCGCGGAGAGGGACATTCGGCATCTCATAGTAGCGGAAACTGTCTGTTGACCGGTCGTATCGTTCAAGTCCACCACTAGTGCCGGTCCAGATGCCGCCATCCCGGTCTTCAAGAAGCGCAAATACTGAATTGCGCGGGTATGAGGTTGTTTGTGGAGGTCGGTGTGCAAAGCGGCGCACCACTCCCGTTCTTCGATCAAGAGTCGCGATTCCTTGATCGTACGTGCCGAGCCAGATGATTCCAAGATGATCTACGATGATGGATTTGAGGAAGTTGTCGCCTGTTGTTTTCGCGCTGGCAAGCGGCAGGAGAATATGTTGGAATTTTCTTCGGTGGGGGTTGAACTTAAGGAGGCCGGCACCATCGAATCCCACCCAGATCAGTCCCGAGCGATCACGGTAGACAGAGGAAACGCCTTCGTATCGGGCGTTGCTGTTGTTGTCTTTCGGTGGATTAAACCGGGTGAAGGAATCAGTGCGCGAATCAAAAATATTGACCCCCTGCGACGAAGTGCCAACCCATAACCTGCCTTCAGCATCTTCCGCAAGTGAACGCACACTACTCTCGCTTATGCTCTGTTGGTTCCTTGGGTCGTGACTGTAGATCTTCCAGGAGTCTTTCTCCCGGTTCCAGTTCACCAATCCTCTCGCGGATCCAAACCACCTGTTTCCCAAACCATCAATGTGCATGCAAGTGAGGGGAGCGCCAGTTCTCACTTCAGGAGGAAGAGGGACATACACAAACTTCTGTCTTTCCCTGTCGAATCTATATGGTGTCCCACTGCATCCAACCCACACAGTCCCATCCTTGTCCTCACAAAAGACCTTGATGTACGCGGCAGAAGTTGCGGAGTCGAATTCTGATAGGCCAAACTCCCGGATGGATCCAGAAGAAGGATCCAATACAGTTATTCCTGCGAACGATCCAATCCATAGCTTCCCCTCCTGATCCTGAATGACTGAAGTTATGTGCGCGTTCAGATATGAATCCTTGTGCCGGTTCTCACTACCGACCCTGGTGAAGAATCCCTTCATTCTGTCGAACCGTTCAAGACCGGCGACCGTTCCAATCCACATGATGCCATCTCGATCTTCAAGGATTGACCAGATAGCATTGCTCCTGAGCGAGGTCGAGTCTTGCGGGTTGTGCTGATATATCTTGAATGAGTAGCCGTCGTATTTGTTCAACCCATCTGCCGTGCCGAACCACATGAAGCCGTAGCTGTCCTGCAAGATGGACCAGACGGAGCTTTGAGAGAGACCGTGTTCAACGGTTAATGCGTCGAATTGGAATTGAGAGCTCTGGCCGAATATCTTCGGCGCGGAGAAAGACAAGAGAAACAGAAAGATGCCGGTGCGAGCCATGAATTGACTGGTCTTGATGAGCCTAAAGTAGGGTGGGACGTTTGGAAAGTCAAGTGGCGACGCGAAAAGGCCTGAGAACAAGAACGGCCGCCGTGGTAGCGACCGTTTGAGGACATTCCTTTTCGGTTGGGTGAACTAACCTGTCTGAAGCCGATACCAATGCAAGCCGCTGAAGATGCCGCCCCCAAAGGCCTGCAATAACGCTACCACCATCTTGAGTCCATCACCTCGTTCTCCCGGCTGTGATGACAATCGGTTCGGAGAAATCAGAGTAGTTCCCAGATGTATCGTACGCTCGCAGGCGATAGTAGTACTTCTGCCCTTTCTTCACATCACCGTCTGTGAAAACGGTTGCCTGTAACAGTCGGCTCTTCTGTGCGAACTTTCCATCCGCACCAATCGACCGGAACACAACAACACCACGTAGCGTGTTGTCGGAAGAACGATCCCAACTTAACAAGACAATATGCCGTGTTGAGTCGTAGTTCACATCAATCGATGCCGGTGCCTTTGGAGGATCAGTATCATACCGACGTGCAGCGACGATGGTGGACTGCCTGGAGACATTCTTCGCATCATCGATTGCTTGAAGCATATATTCGTACTGACTTCCT
>CAYHRX010000436.1:0-3454 GCA_964359075.1 uncultured Chitinophagales bacterium | reverse complement strand
GTAATCCCCTTGGTATCCATACCTAAGGCCAACTATCGGCACCGGCGTAAAAGGAGCATCGGACAAGTTCACCTGACCGAAGTTGGAGCCTCCGTTACACGAATATGCCAGGAAAACTTCTGCTTGCTGGTTGTTGGTGGAGTTTCGACTGTCGTAGAATACGATATATACACCGCCAGTTGACGGATCCACCGTTACCCAGGGAAACCATTGGTCCTTTCCATTATTGAGAGGATCATTGTTTACCCGTTGGGGGGAACTCCAAGTGTAACCTCCATCTACCGATTTGATCAACAACACGTCGGGGTCATTTCCGGCAGGCGCGAGGCCTCGTTGCGTCCAAACAATGTAGATCGCGCCTGAGACAGGATCAACAGCCATGGTGGGAAAACCGTTGACCCCAATTTGTGAATTCTTGAGGCGTCCCCTGATGCCCTGCACAGTCAGGACGCGTTCAGGTCCTCGCCATGTGTGGCCTCCGTCCGTTGACCTGTTGAACCCGATCGCACGCTCGGTACGCGGATAATTCCATTGAGCAATCGCCCAGGTAGCGTACAAAATGCCATCCGGGCCGACCTGGAGATTTACTCCTTGCGTGAATTCATTAGGAGTGACAGCTGATATGTTCTGCACATCGATCCAGTTAATCCCATTATCGGTTGATCGGGCAAACACAATTGGAAGGTTCGCTTGGTGTTGCCCGAAATCCGTCCAAGCAGAGTAGACATTACCCTGGTATGGGCTGTTTGGATTGTTGTCCACTACAAGATGATTCTTGTCCAGAAGGTAGTTCAAATTGCCGGGAACAAGAGGGTTTGCTATCTGTGTGTAGCTCCATGTTTCCCCCGTATTTGTTGATCTCATAATTCCTTGCCCATAGTTCGGGGCGATGCCCCCAATGTAGAAAAACCCGTTCCTCCCAATGGCAGCTGCTGGATCCCCTGAATTATCCCCAGTTGGAGGCTGGTCGTACCCAGACCAGTTTGACCCACCATCTATTGATTTGTACCAGCCAGTTCCATAGAAAACTGTTGCCCCGCGTTCAGGCACCCAATTGGATGCGTTAGCGGACACAAGCAACGCATTAGCATCCAGGGGATGGACGGCAATGCTCATCTCACTCTGAGTGGAATTTGTTGTGGGATGGATTGGCACATTAGGATACGCAGTGATGATGTGTGTTGCAGTGGTTATTACCCACGGATCCTCCCGGGGGACGAATGGAGTTACCTCGGGTGTAGACCCATAGTAGTCTTCGAGCCACACTACGGTCCGTGCCGATGAATCCACTTGGGCAACAACGACTGAGGCTTGTGTCATGATGCTTGCCAGCCAGAAGATGTGTAACCACGAGACAACACGATTCTGAATTGTTCTCATAACGAATTCTCCTCTCGTTGGTAATTGTGATTGATTGTGAATCTCTTCTTTCACATATTACCAACGGCAAACTTGCGGGGCAGACATTCATTCTGGCCTGCCCCTCGCTCGCTAAGCGAAATGTTTGCCGTTGTACTGAGCGGCGGTGCCGACACACCACCGCTCAGGTTTTTTTTGCTGGAAAACTAGCGGAGTTCAGGCGGACTTCTATTCCTGCTCATCTGATCCTCCCGTTCACGAGCTCATCGCACGAGCAGCATTTTTCGTGTGAACGTTCTATCTCCCGCCTGCAGGCGATAGAAATAGACTCCACTGGGATACTCACTCGCATTCCAAATGATAACATGCCTGCCGGGCGGTCTTTGTTCGTCGACTAATGTCGTTACCGACTGTCCGGCAATATTGTAGACCTTCAAAACGACCGACGCCGCTTCTGCCAACGTGTACTCAATGATAGTTGCCGGGTTGAACGGGTTGGGATAATTCTGCAGCAGGCTAACCCTTGTCGGCAACGGAAGCACTTCATGCACAGCCACGACGCCCGTTGCAAGATAGGCGTGGGCGTAGAAGCGGCCGCGACCCAGAGAGTCCGTCTGTCGCTTGCTGATGATAAAATCCATTCTGCCATCTCTGTTGAAGTCATGGAATGTGACGGCGTCCTTTCTATCCTCTCGTTTGAGATACCACAGGTAATAAGCATTGTCGGTGTTGGATTTGAACACATACAGATCAGCACCGCTGAGGATTACCAGTTCAAGCCCCCCGTTCCCATCCACGTACGTGGTCAGATAGATTGGCTCGTCTCCGGTGCCACCGGAGAGCAGATGAAACAGGAACTTTGGGGAGTAATGGTTGCTACTATCTGCTTCAAACATAGTCGTCCAGTTTCCGTTGGACATCGTTGCACCGACGAAGAACTCCCGCTTGCCGTCGTTGTCCACATCTCCTGAGGTTTGATAAAACACGTTGACAAACGGAAGGCTGTCCGTCCAGATCTGTGCAAAAGTATTGTCGCCGGTGTTCTCCACGACGTGAACCTTACCGTACAGTCGGGAGGCGAGGAATTCCATCCAACCATCACCGTCGTAATCTCCCACGTCGTAACCTCCGATGCCAAACTCGCCATTGGGAGCCCAGAGCTGCGTTCTCCAAACCCGCTGGAAATTGCCAATTGCAGGATTGAACTCGCCTACGTACGTATACAACTGCCACCCATTCGGATGAGTGCTATCCGGTTCGCTGCCACGGTATAGGAAGTCAGTCAAAGAATCGTTATCAAGATTGGTGATGCGCGTGCGCGTGAAAATCGCTGTTCCGGGTCGGACGTATCTGGCATATGCAAACCGCCGGATTATGGGAAGACTGTCCAGAAATGCTTGCTCGTAGAAGAAGGACGAATCGCCAAACTCAAGGACAGCCTCGAGCAAGCCATTCCTATCAGAATCAACAAGGTGCGCAGCAATGCCCCGCATAGGATAAATGTGACGTAACGAGACTGCTCCGGTTGAATCCACTTCATACACACGGCCTTCAAAGTCAGATGCAAAGTCTTTGAAGAATCCATAGACTTCTGTCGCGCCGTTTCGATCGGCATCGCCAAGCAAGAGTCCTCTCCCCTCGCTATTCGAAAGCGGCACTTCTGTCCAGAAAGAGTACCATCCCGTCCAGCGGTTAGTATCGAGCAATGAGGGATCGATCTCGAGAATAGGTACGCCGTGTGTATCAGCCCATGCGCGTATGGCTGCCTCGCTTGGCTCCCGCAGACTTTTCACACTCGTAAAGCCTGACGACGGATCTTTGATCTCTATGGTTGTGTTATCAATGAAACGGGAGGTCAACCCATGCAGGCGGAGATCATCAAGCTCACGCAACAGTGCGTCGCCATGGGTTAGTGGTGGTAGGTATCCTTGCAAAAGAAGTGTTGCTAACAACGCCAATAAGCAAACCAAGAGCCGCCTCATGGAAGCCACCTTTCTGCCTCGTTAAGAACTCAAATAGACGCTTGGCTCACGGATTGTAAAGAGCGGAAGAGGCACCTTCTTGCTTCATCGTACCCTATCGCTCCAAGGCAAAG
>CAYHRX010000435.1:0-3468 GCA_964359075.1 uncultured Chitinophagales bacterium | reverse complement strand
CCGACAGAATCGAACCTGTTCACAGAACGCTTCCAGGCGTTCAAGCGGACGTTGCCGTAAGACGATTTGTCCTCATTTCCCCCACCACACAGTTTGATCGGAGGAATCTCCATGTCCCGTCGTCCTGCGGATCTTACGCTTTTTGCGGCTGTATGTTGTGTCTGCTTTGCACTTGGTGCCTTTGTTCAAGACCCGACATCGTCAAACCCAATCACCCGCGATATCGTTGCTGCCGTCGAGAAACTCGTCGGGTTGCAGTTCACCGACGCAAAGCGTGATTCGATGCTGGAGGGGTTGAACGACAACCTGGTCAACTTCGAGAACATCCGCAAAGTGCCGCTGCCGAACAATGTGCCACCGGCAATCCTCTTCAATCCCATTCCGGCAGGAATGAAGTTTGAGAAAGAGAGGAAGCCATTCAGGATGAGTTCCGTCGGCAGAATTGATATTCCTGCGAACCCCGAAGACATGGCGTTCTATTCGGTGTCCCAACTTGCCAATCTCATCAAGTCGAAGAGAGTGACCAGCGAGGAGTTGACGAGGATGTATATCGCCCGCCTGAAGAAATACGGGCCGAAGCTTGAGTGCGTTATTACGCTGACGGAGGAACTCGCACTGAGGCAAGCGAGACGGGCAGATCAGGAGATTGCGGCGGGGAAGTACAATGGTCCGTTACACGGAATCCCTTATGGTGCAAAAGACTTGCTTGCCACACGGGGGATCAAGACCACATGGGGCTCGGTGCCATACAAGGACCAGGTGATTGACGAAGATGCAACTGTCATCAGACGATTGGAAGATGCCGGTGCGGTTCTGGTTGCAAAGCTGACGATGGGCGAACTTGCCTGGGGTGATGTGTGGTACGGCGGCATGACGAGGAACCCGTGGAACCACAAACAGGGTTCCAGCGGTTCATCGGCTGGCTCTGCCTCTGCGACGGCGGCGGGACTTGTGGCCTTCGCGATTGGAACGGAGACGTGGGGATCCATCGTCTCCCCATCCACACGCTGTGGGACAACCGGCCTTCGCCCAACATATGGCCGAGTGAGCAGGACAGGAGCAATGGCGTTGAGCTGGTCGATGGACAAGATCGGCCCGATTTGCCGAACGGTTGAAGATTGTGCAATTGTGTTCAACGTGATCTCTGGTCCCGACGGAAAGGACGAGACACTCTACGACCTGCCGTTCAATTATGATCCGAACATCAAACTCAGCAAACTCCGAATCGGATATCTCAAGACGGACTTCGACAGCGTGAAAGGCGATCATGTGAACAACGATGCGACGCTTGCAAAGCTCCGTGAGCTTGGAGTCACGCTAATTCCCATCGAGCTGCCCAGGTATCCGATGAACGATATCTCGATCATCCTCAGTGCCGAAGCTGGAGCCGCATTTGACGAGCTTACACGCAGCGGCAAAGACGATCTGCTCGTCCGCCAGATCAAGAATGCCTGGCCCAATGTCTTCCGCACTTCCAGGTTTATCCCCGCGGTTGAGTACATCCAGGCGAACCGAATTCGCTATCTCGTTATCCAGGACATGGCGAAGCTCATGAACGACATCGATGTGTACGTTGCGCCGCCGTTCCAGGGAGACAATCTCCTGCTCACGAACCTCACAGGTCATCCGCAGGTCGTGCTGCCGAACGGCTTCTCAAAGGAAGGCACACCTGAGAGCATCACGTTTGTTGGAAGACTCTTCGGCGAAGCAGCACTGCTTGCAGTGGCGAAGAAATACCAGGATGCGACGGACTTCCATCTGAAGCATCCGAAGCTGGAGGAGTGAAGACTACTGGGGAAGGCAAAGGACTGGCCGCGACACTGCTTGCATGGCTTGAGTGGGGTTCCAGATCGTTCTGCCTTGTTGAATATCTGATTTAGACATTGATGTTCAGTCAGAGAATTGCACCAACAGTGAAGGAGACCACCATGAAACACGGCTATTTGCTGCTTGCTGATATTGCCGGCTACACACGGTTCTTGGCCGGTACGGAGCTAGAACACTCGCAAGCTATCCTCAGTGAGTTTCTTACAACCATTGTTGAGAAGTTGACGCCTGGTCTGACACTTGCCGAAGTAGAAGGGGACGCGGTGTTCGTCTACTCCACAGAGAGTTCACTGGCCCGAGGAGAGACACTCATTGAGCTGGTTGAGGCAACGTATGTCGCGTTCCGTGATCGCCGAGAGACAATGCGTATGAGGACGACGTGTTCATGCAAGGCGTGCAACTCCATCGCTTCGCTTGACTTGAAATTCATAACACACTACGGTGAGTTCGTTCTCCAGGCTATTGCCGGGAAGGCCAAACCAGTCGGATCGGACGTGAACCTCGCTCATCGTCTCCTTAAGAATAAGGTCACTGAAAACACCGGCTGGAACGCGTACGCGCTATTTACCGAGCCGGCAGTGCAGAGGGTTGGGACGATGCCCCAAGTCATGCACACCGAGTCATATACGTATGAACATCTTGGAGATGTCAAATCCTTCAGCCTGAATCTCGAAGCCCGATACCGGGAGATCAAAGAACGACGCACCATGGTGGTGACTCCGGAAGAATCATTCTTCACGGTCACTCAGGAGTGTTCGGCGCCTCCACATGTCGTATGGGAATGGATGATGGAGCTTGGCAAGCGCGAGTTGTATATGCATGGTACACGTTGGACGTCGGGCACACGGCCAGAAGGTCGGACCGGTGTTGGGGCAACGAATCATTGCGCACATGGCAGCGGGGTTTCGCTGGAGACCTTTCTCGACTGGAAGCCGTTCGATTACTCGACGACGGAGAGCGTGTTCGGTCCTTTCAGGATGTGGATGACGGACCGTCTTGAGGCCACACCAACCGGGACACGCGTGCGGTGCTATTCCCGCCTTATGAATCCGTGGCCAAAGTGGATTGCCAAGCCGTTTTTCCGGTTCATGATGAAGATGAACAAGATTGAGCAGAACTACCGGATGATGGCACAGTTGGCTGGTGAGTCCTACGCCAGGCAATCCGCCAGCAGTGCGCCTGTCTCTCAGCCTGTTGTGAGTGCATGAGTCGGACACAGAAGCTACGCCGCGTATTCATCACAGGCGGAACGGGGTACATGGGAAGCAGGCTGGTACCAGGGCTTCTGTCCCGTGGACACGAGGTCAAAGCACTTGTGAGGAGCGGATCTGAGAAGAAACTGCCTTTCGACTGCACATCTGTTCGAGGTGATGCGCTGAACAGGCGGACATACATCGACCACATTCATCCCGCAGACACGTTTGTCCATCTCGTCGGTGTTGCACATCCATCTCCGTCGAAGGCGGAAGAATTCCGCAGGATTGATTTTGTTGCTGCACGTGAAGCATTTGAAGCAGCAAAGACCGCAGGCATTCAACACTTCATCTATCTCAGCGTTGCCCACCCGGCGCGGGCGATGAAGGCGTATGTGCAAGTGCGTGTGGAGTGTGAGTCATTGCTTCAAGCGACGGGGATGAACGC
>CAYHRX010000434.1:0-3468 GCA_964359075.1 uncultured Chitinophagales bacterium | reverse complement strand
TTCTATATCATCTATCGGCACATCCCCGACTCGAAGCCGCCCAAAGCCGCCGGCATCATCTCCACCATCACCACAACGCTTCTCTGGGTCATTTCGGGGAAGGTGTTCGCAATCTATCTTTCCCAATTCTCGGCCATCGGGAAAATCTACGGCCCCTATGCATTCATCCTGGTTCTTCTCATCTGGATCTACTACTCCAGCTTGATCTTTGTTATCGGCGGCATCTTCGGACAAGTGTACTGGGAGCGGCTGAAACTCAAGGAGTCTGGTCAGCTTGAACGCTGGGTCTGATTGACATCCCCGGCGTGGTTTGATATATTGAGTCACCGTTTCTCTCCCTGAGCCACAACAAGGTTGAATACAAACATGTCAAAAAATACGACAGAGTATCTCCACAAACTCCAGGAGCAAGCTCTTCTCGGCGGCGGTCAGCAGCGCATCGACGATCAACACAAGAAAGGGAAGCTTACTGCCCGCGAACGGATCGACATCTTGCTTGACGAAGGAAGCTTTGAAGAGATGGACATGTTCGTCGAGCATCGCTCGTCGGACTTTGGTCTGGACAAGCAAAGGATCCTGGGCGATGGGGTCGTCACGGGAACAGGAAAGATCGATGGCCGTCTCGTGTGCGTGTTTAGTCAGGACTTCACGGTATTCGGCGGATCGCTTTCGGAGACACATGCAGAGAAGATCTGCAAGATCATGGATCTTGCAATGAAGGTCGGATGTCCGGTGATTGGGTTGAATGATTCAGGTGGTGCACGAATTCAAGAGGGCGTGGTGAGTCTCGGCGCGTACGCCGACATTTTTCTCCGCAACACCCTGTCATCGGGCGTGGTGCCACAGATCTCCGCAATCATGGGGCCGTGCGCAGGTGGGGCAGTGTATTCACCCGCCATTACCGACTTCACGCTGATGGTAAAGAGCACAAGCTACATGTTTGTCACCGGGCCGAACGTTGTGAAGACAGTGACTCATGAAGAAGTGAGCGCCGAAGAGCTGGGCGGAGCAATGACCCACGCATCGAAGAGCGGCGTGGCGCATTTCGCCTGTGAGCATGAGGTGGAGTGTCTGCAGACGATCCGCAAGTTGATGAGCTTCGTCCCGTCCAACAATGTGGATGATCCGCCGGTCGCTGCGCCTCGTGACAATCCGAATCGCAGGGACGTGGAACTGAACACGATCATTCCTGAGAACCCCACGAAGCCTTACGATATAAAAAGCGTCATCACGAGAGTTGTTGATGATGGAGATTTCCTGGAAGTTCACAAGTACTACGCCGAGAACATCGTCGTAGGCTTTGCCAGGCTCGACGGGAGGCCGGTGGGGATCGTGGCAAACCAACCGAGTGTGCTGGCGGGTGTTCTCGACATCGACTCATCGAAGAAGGGCGCCCGGTTTGTCCGGTTCTGCGATGCGTTCAACATTCCGCTCGTCGTGTTTGAGGATGTTCCGGGTTTTCTCCCGGGCACAGACCAGGAGTGGCGCGGGATTATCGTCAACGGAGCAAAGCTCCTGTATGCGTTCTGTGAAGCCACCGTCCCGAAAGTCACTGTCATCACCCGCAAAGCGTATGGCGGAGCGTACGATGTGATGAACTCCAAGCATGTCCGCGGAGACATGAATTTCGCCTGGCCAACAGCAGAGATTGCAGTGATGGGACCGAAAGGTGCTGCCGAGATAATTTTCAAAAAGGAAATTGAGAAGGCAGCCGACAAGGAGAAGGCTCTTGCAGAGAAGGAGATGGAGTACCGCGAGAAGTTTGCCAACCCGTACATGGCCGCCAGCCGAGGCTATATCGACGCCGTGATCGAGCCGAGCGAGACGCGTCCCCGACTCATCCGGGCGCTCAAGACTCTTGAAACGAAAGTGGACTCCAACCCGCGGAAGAAGCACGGCAACATTCCTCTTTGACCCCGTCCGAAGCAAAAAACTCCCACCGGACTTGTCAGGGGAACGAGTTGATCGAAGTTTAATGAAAATGTCCTTGACTCTTCCTGGGTCAACGTGTATCTTGCACGGGCAGTACATGTATGCGATAACATGTATCATGGTTAACTTGGGTGGGAGGAATGCTTCGACACATTCTCTGGGCAGGTTTCCTCTGCGTCCTGTTCGCGGGCTGTTCGTCAGAACAATCCACGAAGGACGCTCCTGACACCGTCCAACCTCTTTCCAAAGAGCCTTCCGTTGATCTCGCCGCTACTCTCAGCAAGCTTGACACGTCATCGGCCGAAGCGCTGGACGAGGAAGAGCTTGCCCGCAACGACTCGTTGACTGCTGCAAGGCTCGATCACGCGCGGCGGCACTATGTTTCGGCAACAGCGGCGCAGGAAAAGGGCGACTCGGTTCGTTCGGCAACGCAGTTCGAGGAAGCCATTGCCATCCTGAACGAACTGAGCTATTATCCTGACATCGAAACGAACCAGGACTTCAACGACCTGAGCAAGGCTGTCATAGAAGACTACGAGCTCTACATTGCCAAAGTTGACAGTCTCGATCCAACGACGTCAATCTTCGCTCTGCGTGAAAAGCTCAACCAGCTCACTGACCTTGACGACTCATCAGAGGCGGAATCGCCACAGACGACCATCCAGGGCACAACAGTTCCGCTCGTCCTCAACAAACTCGTCGAGCGAAGCATCCTCTTCTTCCAGAGCAAGGGACGTGAGCACATGGAACGGTGGCTGTACCGCTCCGGCATGTACTTCCCGATGATGAAACAGATCATGAGGGAGGAGGGTGTGCCGGAAGAGGTTGTGTACCTCTCGATGTGTGAGAGCGGCCTGAACCCTGCAGCGCGTTCATGGGCAAAAGCCGTAGGTCTCTGGCAGTTTGTGAAGGGAACGGGAAAGCTGTATGGCCTTTCGGGCAACTTCTGGTATGACGAGCGTCGTGATCCTGAAAAGGCTACTCGTGCTGCTGCACGCCATCTCAAAGACCTTTATGAAGAGTTCGGCGATTGGTATCTGGCATTGGCCGCGTACAACTCAGGCGCAGGTCGTGTCTATCGCGCTATCCGAAGAAGCGGCTCGACCGACTTCTGGCATATGCGACGACATCTGCCTCGTGAGACACGCAACTACGTTCCGCAGTACATTGCAGTAACCGTGATTGGTATGAGCCCAGCGGACTATGGATTCACAGGGATTGCCCCTGCGGAGCCGCCCGCGTTCGACGAGGTTTCAGTTGACGATTGTGTTGATCTGTCGATCCTTGCCGAGTGTGCGGCCACCGACGTTGAAACGCTGCGCGAGTTGAATCCCGAGCTTGTGCAGTGGTGCACACCCCCGGCATCGCCGGGATACACGATCCGAGTGCCGAGGGGGAAGGCTGAGTTGTTCAACGCACGGTACGCGCAAATCCCGGACGAGCAAAAGCGGAACTATGTTGTACACACCATACGCAAGGGAGAAACACTTGTCTCGGTTGCCAGGAAGTATGGGATATCGCGTGGCATCATCCAGC
>CAYHRX010000433.1:0-3477 GCA_964359075.1 uncultured Chitinophagales bacterium | reverse complement strand
ACTACACAACCGCGCTCACACCAAACACTAATTCACTTTTCAACCGGATTTCTAGCAGGCTGTTGAAAAATGGGGGTGCCACAAAGTCACGGAGACACTGAGGAAAAGTAGGTTTGATTCTTGAACTCTTTTCATCACATTCACTCTGTGCCTCTGTGCCTCCGTGGCCAAGAATTCTGTTTTTCAACACCCTGCTAGTATTTGCTCAACGAGGGTGTTGAATATACAGTTTGAATTTCTATTATTCAATTTGTATATTACAGGAAGTCATAGGAGAGAATGAACCATGATCTACTACCGAAGGATCATCGAGCAAGCGCTGATGGACGCACAGCGGCACTTTCCCGTTCTGCTGCTCACCGGCCCGCGTCAATCGGGGAAATCCACCACACTGACACGACTGTTCAAGAAGCATCGTTACGTCACGTTCGACGATCCCGTTATCCGCACGCAAGCGCTGTCCGATCCTGCACTGTTTCTCGCCGACCATCCCGGCCCTGTTATCCTTGATGAGATTCAATATGTGCCGCACCTGTTGCCCCACCTGAAAATGCTTGTTGACAAGAACCGCAACAGGCGCGGTCAATTCATCCTCACCGGCTCTCAGGTGTTTGCTCTGATGCAAGGAGTCTCCGAGTCTCTTGCCGGACGCGTCGCTATCTTTGAGCTCCTTCCCATGACCTACCGCGAGTTGCCAAAGGAGGACCGCTTCGACGAAGATACGGCTTTCAGCGACATGATACGCGGATATTTCCCGGCTACCGCTGCGCAACATGTTTCCCCGAAGATATTCTATGCCTCGTACATTCAAACCTATCTCGAACGGGACCTCCGTTCCATGCAGGCTATTCACGACCTGCACACATTTCAAAACTTTGTCGAGGTACTCGCGACAAATGTCGGCCAGGTGTTGAACCTCTCGCGCATCGGGGCTGCGTGCGGAGTCACTCACACAACGGCAAAACGCTGGCTCTCAATTCTTGAGGCGTCGCGCATCGTGTATTTGCTGCGACCCTATACACGCAATCTCCGGAAGCGAGTTGTGAAGACGCCCAAGCTCTATTTCACCGATAGCGGTATCGTCACGCACATACTCCGGGAATCAAATCCTCGGGCATTGCGGCATGGTGTAATGGGGGGATACCTGTTCGAAAACATGGTGATCATGGATCTCCTGAAGAACAACTTTGCCTACGGCAACCCGTTTCAGTTCTATTTCTACCGGGACAATAACCAGGTGGAGGTTGATCTCGTCTTAGAGAGGAGCGGCAAGCTTACTCCCATCGAAATCAAACTCACCCGCTCGCCAACCACACAAATGGTGTCTGGCATTCGCAGCCTCTCGAACCTGATGCGAGTGGGGCAAGCATTTCTCCTTACCACTCGCGACCAGACGCTTTCACTTGCCGAAGGAACGGTTTCCAAGCATTGGTATGCGTTCCTCCGGGAGTTTGAGTTCACATAACTCTCCCAGTCTATCGTATCACGCACATCTTGCTCGTCTGTACAAACGCACCTGCCTGTAATCGATATAAGTACACCCCACTTGCCACACTGCGGGCATCCCACTGCACCGCCTTGTACCCCGGCTCCTCAAGATTGTTCGCCAGCGTTGCGACTTCACGACCAAGCACATCGTACACTTTAAGCGTGACGTGACTCTTTGCTGGCAGTTGGTACTTGATTGTTGTGCTGGGATTGAACGGGTTGGGATAGTTCTGTTGAAGACCGAAGACTTGCGGCAGGTTCTCAGCAAGCTCGTCTATGTCCGTAACGATTGCGATGAACCATGCAACGTTGGGAAGTCTGCGGTAAGTCCCGGACGTTACGTCACTCGTCCGCACACTGATGTTGTACCTCCCATTGGCGCCTGGAGCCCTGATGAACGCGCCCCATAGACTGTCACCAGGTGTTCTTATGAGAACCACTGAATCAACAGCCGAGCCCTGCGCGCTCGTGACGATAGCCGAGACAACCAACCAGTGATTCCCCGGGTTCTCCACCTTTGCCGTGACGCGTATGCTGTCAGCCAGGTTCCAAACTGTATCCCTGCTGACCATAACATCATGAGCGTAGGAAAGGCTGTCCATCCATGCGAGAGCGCGCTTCACCACAGCGTCTTCGCCGTTTGCCACGCCAGCGCGTGTCAGCCACACTCCTTCGTCGGGTTGAACGCCCTTATGGGCGAGGTATCCCTCGCCCGGTACGTTCGAGTACACAGTCCCGGTCCAGAAAGAATACCGCCAGAAATCGGAGAAGTTCACGGCTCCAAAGGTCCCGGTGACGAATGCTCCATTCGTTGGCTTCCCGAAGAGCCGGGCCATCGGGTGGAAACGTATTCGAGAGGCATTGTGATCTCCTGCAGAAAGGCACCCCGGCCCAATCAGCACAGCTATCGGACGATCATACGGCTTAGGACCTGGTGAAAACTGCCACGCGGTCGGCGCAGTCAGGGTAAACCCCATGTAGTCATTGGGATTTGTTCGATTCGCAAAAAGAAGATTGAGGGTGGGATCAAAGTTGAATAGTGGAAAGAACCCGCTGTTTGCATTGGCGGTGCTTCCTCCCCAATTCATCCTGAAATCGATCACGAGTCCTTCCACTCTTCTGATGCCGAGGAGATCATCAACAGCACTCCGGAACAGACCAGGCGTTTGGCCGCTCGCCCAGTCCCACACGTAGATGTATCCGATGTTTCTCCCCTGGACCACGCCCCAAGACACGACCGCATGCCCAGGCTGAGCTGGTGCTTCAGGCATCGACACACCGGCGACGGGCACCTGGTCACTTTCCCAGACCGTCTGAACAGTCGTATCGAGGAGAGTGGTTGGGAGGTGGAGTGTATCTCCCGAAGAATACTTCACAACGTCGATCGTGTCGAACAACCCCCAGTTGTGTCCGACCGCCATGAGGTAAAAGTAGGTCATGGATTCGGGTGTGGAGCCAGCCGCTGAATTGTAGTAGCTTACTGGAAGACCGGCATCAAGGAGCTGCCGATAGAGTCGCTTCCATGGGACACCTTCATAACCCAGCACGAGATCACCAGGCACCAGCCCCAAGGGGTTGCCCAGAGCGGCACGGTAGACGAGGTTAGTACTATCGGGCAACGGTGTAACTGCCGCTCCGAGCATGTTCCCTTGGTATGGTCCTGTTATCAGGAGGGGAACTCCCGGCCTATAATGGAATGTACTGTCGCCGTATCCCTGCCAGCCAAAAGTCGTGTCAACTCTCCAATCGATGGCCCGGGTGTGGAGCTCCGTGATGCCCAGCCGCATTCGTGACATGAGTGCATAAAACCTGCCACGGCTCAGGCCAGTAGGAGGTCTGTACACACCACCCAGTGAATCCCAGATGTTGGGCGGCAAGTTCGGGAATCCCCCCCACCACTGGTCAATCGCGTTCCAGAACGTGTTAAATAGGGTTTACTGAAAAAGTACTAACCCTTTAAGATTCAAGAAATTCCAGTTGCATTGTATG
>CAYHRX010000432.1:0-3478 GCA_964359075.1 uncultured Chitinophagales bacterium | reverse complement strand
GACGGGCAGTGGACCTCGCAGAAGCCGCATTCGATGCACTTATCGACGATGGGATGGGCAGCGGGGAGCGGCTTGAGGTTGGAGATGTGGGCCGTTGCGTCGGGATTGAGGATGACCCCCGGGTTCAGGATGTTCTCGGGGTCGAAGATCTGCTTGATCTCTTTCATCAACGAGTATGCTTCGGCACCCCACTCAAGCTCAACGTACGGCGCCATATTCCGCCCGGTGCCATGCTCGGCCTTCAGTGAGCCATCGTACTTCTTCACCACCATCTCACAGACCTCATCCATGAAAGCGGCGTACCGGTTCACCTCGCTCTGCGTGTTGAAATCCTGGCTGAACACAAAGTGGTGGTTCCCTTCCAGCGCATGCCCAAAGATGATTGCATTGTCGTACCCATGCCTGCGAAAGAGAGACTGGAGCTCCAGAGTTGCTTCTGCGAGCCGCGCAACGGGGAACACCACATCTTCAATAATCACTGTTGTGCCGGTTGCTCTCATCGCGCCGACCGAAGGGAAGAGCCCTTTCCGGATGTTCCAGAGCTTTGTGTACTCCATAATGTCCGACGTGAACGTTATCGGAGTAACGGAGCGAAGAGACCGCAGTACCTCCTGGATACTGCGTGTTTGTTCGGCAACGCCATCGGCGTTTTCTGCCCTCGTCTCGACCAATAGCGCGGCAGCATTGTCATCGAGTGTCTGCAGGACTGGAGGCATACCCTCTTTGTTCTCAACAGAACGGAGCGATGCTCTGTCCATCAACTCGACGGCATCGACGGGGCACTGCTTCAGCATTTCAACCGCCTTGCATGCTGTTCCAATATCAGGGAAGAGCATGAGCGAGCTTGCTTTGTATGGGAAGTCCGGCACGGTGTTGTACGTGACCTCAGCAATGAAGCCGAGCGTTCCCTCCGAGCCGATCATGAGGTGTTGGATGATCTCAATCGGGTTGTCGAAATCGACGAGCGCATTGAGGCTGTAGCCGGTGGTGTTCTTCATCTTGAACTTCCGGCGTATCCGATCCGCAAGCGGCCGATTGCGCTTCACCCGTTCAGCGAGATCTGAGATTTTCCTGCACATCCCGGAATGTGACTCGAGGAAGCTCGCCCTGCTCACCTGGTCGTTCGTATCCAGCGTTGTTCCATCAACAAAGATGATCTTCATGCCGGCGAGCGTGTTGTAGCTGTTTTGGGCAGTACCGCAGCACATCCCGCTGGAGTTATTCGCGGCGATCCCTCCGATCATGCACGAGTTGATCGATGCCGGGTCGGGGCCGATCTTCTTCTTGTATGGGGCGAGGAAAGCGTTTGCGTGCGCACCCACCACACCAGGCTGCAGCGTTATTAGTGATGCGTCGCCGTTGATGGTGCGCGTTGTCCATGAAGACCCAAGCAATACAAGCACCGAGTCTGATATTGCTTGGCCCGAGAGGCTTGTCCCTGCGGCTCGGAACGTGAGTGGGAGACTCAGTGCACGGGCTCCCCGCAGCACAGCGATCACCTCTTTTTCATTCTCAACTTTTACCACAAGCTTCGGGATGAGTCGGTAAAAGCTCGCGTCAGTCCCGAATGCCAGCGTGCGAAGGTCATCATGGATGAGCCTGGTCTCAGGGATGACAGTGGTGAGGCGGCTATAGAGTTCGAGGTAGTGGCCGTAGAGCATGTGCTTTGTCTTGTTTGAGCCTAATGATAGTGAATTCTCACACAAGAATCAGTGCAAGCGAGAGTCCTATTCTCTATATTGTCTTTGATGATCACAACAAATCCATCCATCGTAGCCAGATCGTAATGAAGTTCCGTTGTTGCTTGCTGCCTCATTGGATCAGGGTGCTTGCGTCCTCTGTTTCCATTGCGATTGTTGTTGGATGTGGGGGTTCGGCAGATGCATTTCAAACAGTATTCCCTTCGGCCTTGCGGGAGGTGAACGGGGAGCGTTCGTTTGTTTTTCTGAGTGACACGCAGTCGCCGCTATGGTTCGAGAAGATCTGGCTGAAGGCGGATGACAACGAATCAGCTACGCAACAGATACTCGCCAGCATAGCCCACGACTCGACCGTCGTTGCATTGTTTCATCTTGGAGACTTCACCGCCCTTGGCTCCTTCAGCTTGTACTGGGAAGGATTTGATGAAAAGGCGTCTACCGTGCGCAGCGCCGGCGTCCCAATTTTTCCGGCATTTGGCAACCACGATTACCTGCCTTTTGCCTCATACGGACGGGCAAATCTCGTCAAGAGGTTTCCTTCGATGGACACTTCGTGGTACATCAGGCACATCGGCAATATCGGGGTGGTTATTCTCAACTCAAACTTCTCGCATCTAACCGATGCCGAAGTGGGTGAGCAGCAGCAGTGGTATGAGGCGGCGCTTCATCGACTCGATCGGGATAGCTCCGTGGCGCTAACTATCGTGGCTTGTCACCATTCTCCGTACACCAACAGCCAAGTCATCAGTCCATCCTCTGATGTGCAACGCGTTGTCGTTCCTCCGTTCATCCGCTCGCGGAAGGCGAAGGTATTCATCAGCGGGCATGCACATGCATTTGAACACTTCCGTACTTCAGGGAAAGATTTCCTCGTGATTGGAGGCGGTGGTGGATTGCTACATCCACTACTGCAGCGAGATGAACGGCGTTGGCCGGATTACTATCCTCATCAGTCTACGAGGAGTTTTTTTCATTATCTGCGTTGTACCACGAGTGCAGACTCGCTGTCAATGCAAGTCTTCCGGCTGATGCCTGAGCGTGGCTCCTTTGACACTGCCTACACGCTCCGCGTCGGTCTCAAGTAATTCTGCCAACTTCCGACAACAGCAAGCAATCACTCTATTCCTTATATTACTTGCCATGAGCGACAACAAAATAATCTTCTCCATGATCGGTGTGGGGAAGGTTCATAAACCCAACAAGCAAGTCCTCAAAGATATCTATCTCTCGTTCTTCTATGGTGCAAAGATCGGCGTGCTTGGGCTGAACGGCGCCGGGAAGAGTTCTCTGCTCAAGCTGATTGCGGGAGTGGACAAGGACTATATTGGCGAGATTACGGCTCAGAAAGGGATAACGTTCGGCTACCTGCCGCAGGAGCCTGAGCTTGATCCGACGAAAACGGTGCGCGAGATCGTCGAGGAGGGGGCACAAGAGACTGTCAAACTCCTGAAGGAATATGAAGAAGTCAGCGCAAAGTTCTCTGAACCCGATGCCGACTATGACGCGTTGCTGGAGAAGCAGGCGAAGCTGCAGGAGAAGATTGACCATGTCAATGCGTGGGATCTCGACAGCAAGCTTGAACAGGCGATGGACGCACTGCGATGTCCGCCGGGTGATACACTGGTGTCGGTGATTTCCGGTGGTGAGCGCCGCCGTGTTGCATTGTGTCGGTTGCTTCTGCAGGAGCCGGATGTGCTGCTGCTTGACGAGCCCACGAACCACCTCGATGCTGAGTCCGTTGCATGGCTTGAGCAACACCTCGCGCAATACAAGGGCAC
>CAYHRX010000431.1:0-3480 GCA_964359075.1 uncultured Chitinophagales bacterium | reverse complement strand
AGCAGGAACGTACACTGTCACCGTTAAAGGAACATGCGGAACGCAACGGTGCGATTCGATTCGGATATATGTAAAAGTGGATACGGCAACAACCAAACCTTGTGTGATTGTGGTGCGTGATTCGGTGATATGTCTGTCACCGCAGGGACAGCACCAGAGGTATAAGTTTACGCTCGTGCTGAACAACCCGACAGGTCCACAGTGCAACATGCTGCAGATCGTACCGCAAATCGTCAACTCCGGGATTGTGCTCAACGTGTCGCACAGTTCACTGCCGACGGGTACGACCGTAGTGACGGGAGAGTTGACGGACTTTGTTCCGGCGAACAACCCGTTCTGTCTGCGGATTATTTGCACACAAGGGACGAAGAAGTGTGAGATCGTCTACTGCCTGCCGCTGCCTTCCTGCGATGGTGCTTGTCAGTGCGGCGTGTGGGATTCAACCAAAGTAACCTTTGGCGCTACCACCAAGTGGGTGTTAAACGGCGGGACGGTTACGGGCGTGACAGCACCAAAGGCAGTCACCATCACGCCAAACCTTACATGCGTGCCATCCAACTGTAGCCCGACTTATCAATGGTTGTACAGTGGTCCGTCTTCTGGGTGGGGCTTCTCAACGCCGATCCAGATAACGCCTACTCAACCGGGAACGTACGCCGTCATCGTGGTGGGAAAATGCGGAACACAGTGGTGCGATTCTATTCGGATTTTTGTCAAGGTGGATTCCGTTAAATGCGATTCAACCTTGAACACGATTTTTTATAACGAACAACTCTTCGTTAGCAGCCTTTCCACTTCACAGCTTGTAGATTTCTCGACTCAAGATAATGGCAATCCTATCACAAGTCCATCTGCGGATCAACTATTTACGAGTTGGACAAGAAGTGGGATAACATTCATGAACTTCAGGTCATATTACAATCAGTTCATTTATACATATCCCAACGCATTTATTTCAATAGTTCTTCCGTCGGGCCTCTACAAAAAAGTTGGGTTTAAGATGTCAACGTTCTACTCTGTGGATGGCAAGTACACAATCAAAGTACACTCTGGCAAATGTCTCTATACGTATGTTGTCAACGGACAAGGTTCAACTTCTTATTACTTTGGCATAAATTCGCCTACTCCGATCGACAAAATAGAAGTATCTCATGACCAGACGTACGTTGTAATTGACGACTTCCGATTTGGAAACTGACTAGAAGTTCGTTCTTAGCGTGGGAAATATGGTAATTGTCAATTCCGAATTGCTCATGCGCGAGCACCGTGGTGCCAACAGTGATGAGCAGAAGGGAAAACTAACGTTGAACGATCCGACAGAAAGATGAGAAAAAGTTTCTGCAATCGGTTACCCCCATTATGGAGTGTCCTATGAATTTCAGGAACTGTGCAAACCTGTTTCTTTTGTTGCTGGCTATTACGGTTCCGAGCATTAGCCATGCCCAAATCACCGTCATCCTCCAGCAACCTCCGCCGTACCAGTTCAAGGTCGAGCATATATGGAAGCTGACACTCGTCAATCCGACGCAGACGACATATCGCATCTCTCTGCACGGGAGGGCGACGGAGCTTTATGAAGGGTTGATTGTGGACGCGACAACGACGACGTTTGCTTTGCCGCCCGGCACGAAGATCATCAACCCGCGTGAGCTTGTTCCCATCAACATCAGAGACGCGAACCCGAAGTACAGGGTTGTGGTGCAGAACATCGGCGGCGTGCCGACAGGTGACTACGAGATCTGCGTCTCCGTCATCAACGCTGCCAATGGGCAGGAGTTGGGATTCGACTGCGTGCAAACACAAGTGGAGAACCTGACGCGCGTGGAGTTGCTTGAGCCCGAGGCTGGTGCGAGGTTTTCTATGTACGGCACATTGAACGATGAAGTCTGGAACCAACCCCTCCGACGAACGGCAGTCCCGCCGACATCGGACCAACCATTGTGGGTGATGATTTACAAAGGACCCGATGGCTCGTCAACGGCCTACATGATGGGCGATCCGGTTCCCGGAATTGATGTCAGTTTGGAGCAAGTACCCGGTGGAAAGAGAATTCCGGTGAAGGGATGGGATGAGTACATCAGTGAGGTAGGCGTTAAAGAAGAAGGAGTGAAGTTTGCTGCGGTCAGGGTGGTCACCGATACGGGCGGATCCACCATCGCGTATCTCATGGGTGACCCTGTCCCCGGCGTTGACATCAGTCTGGAACAAATACCCGGCGGCAAGAGGATTCCCTTGAAAGGACCGGATGAGTACCTGCGAGAGGTCGGCATTAAGGAGGAAGGAGTCAAAAGAATCCATGGTGCGTTAGACGACTGGGTTCAAGCCGCACAAAATCACAGCTCCGAAAGGAAAAATATCAAACCGACGATGAAAAATGCGGGCGTGTCTGACGAAACGATTGAAGAAATTCTGTCCCGGTTGATCACTGCGGAAGACTGGAACGAGCAGAAGGCCGATATCAGGAAAACCTTGACCAGAGTTGGGATAAAAGAGGAAGGAGTCAACAGAATCCTTGTTGCGTTAGACGATCTGGCTCAAGCTGCGGAGAAAAAAGGACTGAATGCGGTAAATGTCAAATTAGCGATGAAAAACGCGGGGGTGTCTGACGAAAAGATTGAAGAAATTCTGTCCCGGCTGGAAGTTGGGATAAAGGAGGAAGGGGTTAAGGCTATCGGTGCCGGTCAGGTAACGGAAATACTGCGCCGGGTGGGAATCAAGGAAGAAGGGGTGCCGATGCGGCTCGCGATCATCAAGAACCCCGATGGCTCGTCAGCAGCCTATATGATGGGCGATCCAGTCCCCGGAATTGATGTCAGTCTGGAGCAAGTACCCGGAGGCACGAGAATTCCGGTGAAGGGCTGGGATGAATACATCCGTGAGGTTGCCATCAAAGGAATCAAAGAAAAAGTGCACTTCCCGGAGATCAGGGTTGTGACCGATACGGGCGGAGCCACCGTTGCGTATTCCATGGGTGATCCTGTTCCTGGTGTTGACATCAGTCTGGAACAAATACCCGGCGGCATTAAGGTTCCGCTGAAGGGACCCGATGAGTACAGGAGAGCCAGGAAAGAGCAGGCGGAGGCAGATGCCGCCAGGGAGAGAGCCAAAAAAGAGCAAGCCGAAGCAGACGCGGCAAAGCAAGAGAGAATTGTAGGGGGGGATTACGGAAAGGAGACCTTTCGATACTCTCGATGGGATGGGACAAGGGATGAAGTAGCCAATCGCACTGCGGTGGGCTCGTACCTCATCTTCAACTGGCTTCCGCCCGCACCGCTTCCAGCCGGCGCGCGCGTGACGTACTCGCTGCGCATTGTTCAGGTGCTCGGAAACCAGTCGCCCATCGATGCGATGCGCTCGAACCCGGCGTTCTTCAACCACTCAAACATCTTCTCGACGATATTCCAGTATCCTGTGGCCGCACGCGGCTTCGAGGCGGGCAAACGCTATGCGTGGAAGGTGGATGTGTACCTCAACAATGTG
>CAYHRX010000430.1:0-3485 GCA_964359075.1 uncultured Chitinophagales bacterium | reverse complement strand
AAAGTCGACTGCCGGTATTTCCGCGGCGACGTTCCCTGCAAGCCGCATAAACAGCACGGCGTCCATTGCGTCGATGAGCATGGAAACGACTGTCCGCACTATGAAAAGCTGACATCAAAGATCCTCATCATCAAGCTCGGGGCCATTGGCGACGTCATCAGGACAACCCCCCTGCTGCACAAGCTGAAGTCCGTCCATCCGCACGCACAAATCTGGTGGCTGACTCTGACACCCGAAGTTGTTCCCCGTACGGTTGATGTCATCCTCCCCTTCACACCACAGAGTCTGGCAACACTCAGCGCCACGAAGTTCGATATCCTCTACAACCTTGATAAAGACAAGGAAGCATGCGGGCTTGCTGCGTCGTTGCAGGCAACTGTGAAGAAAGGCTTCACGCTCTGGAACGGCAAGGCTGCGCCCATCGACAACGATGCCGTCCACAAGTACATGACCGGAGTGTTCGACGACATCAACAAGGAGAACACCAAAAGCTATCCGGAGGAGATCTTCGAAATCTGCGGCTTCACGTTTGCAGAGGAGGAGTACATCCTTGACTCTTACGCTGACAAGGGATACACCTGGAAACTGCCGAAGAAGAAGAAAGTGGTAGGCCTGAACACTGGCTGTGGCGGACGGTGGGTCTCACGGCTGTGGGCTGAGAAGAACTGGGTTGCATTGGCCAGGAAAGTGAAGAAGGCCGGCTATGTTCCCCTGCTGCTCGGCGGCCAGCAGGAACATGAGAAGAACAAGCGTATCGCCAAAAAGGGTGGAGCACTCTACTTTGGCCACTTCCCGCTGGCACAGTTCATCAACGAAGTGGACCAGTGCAACCTCGTGGTCACCGCGGTCACGATGGCGATGCACATCACCATCGGCCTGCAGAAGAAGATCGTCCTCTTCAACAACATCTTCAACCGGAACGAGTTTGAGCTGTACAGCCGCGGCGAGATCCTTGAACCGGAGTTCGAGTGCCCCTGCTTCTTCTCTCCCGTCTGCCCCAACGACTGTATGCAGTACATCTACGTTGATCGGGTGTTTAACACCATCAAGCGACTTCTTTCAACCTGAGTCATCCGTTTCATGGCAGCCACAAAGCAGAAAAAGGGAAGAGCTGCGCCAGCGCAGAACTCCTCACCGGCAAGTCTTGCTCCATATGAGCCAAGGGACTGGCAGTGCATTGCGCTGCTTGCAGCACTCGTGCTTGTGTTCTTCCGTGACATCCTGCTCGGTATTGCTTTCCTGTGGGAGGACTTCCTCTATCACGACTATCCATCGAGGAACTTTGCAGCCGTTTCCATGTCGATGGGCGAGGTCCCGCTGTGGAATCCGTACACATTCAACGGCATGCCGTTCCTCGCGGACATCCAGAAGACTGTGTTCTATCTTCCCTGCACCGCACTCGCGTTGTTCGTGAAGAATGGACAGCTGGGCTTTTACTGGCTTGAGCTGATGATCATCCTGCACTATGTACTTGCGGGCGTCGGCATGTTCTACCTTGGCCGGTCGTTCGATCTGCGCCGGTGGCCGGCATTGTTCGCGGGGGCAACGTACATGCTTTCCGGGTTCATGATCACACACGCCATCCATCAATACATCATCACGCTTGTGGCGTGGTATCCGCTTGTGCTGTTGCTCTTCAGGAAGGCCTTGGTTGGAGGATGGAAGTGGGCGTTTCTCGCGGCGCTCGTGCTCGGTCACTCGACGCTTGCGGGCTTCCCTCAGCTCACACTATACTTCTACTTCTTCCTCTTCATCTTCTTTGTGTTTGAACTGCTGACGACATTCAAGGGAAACGAGCTGCTCTCGAAACCTGCACTCACAGCATTGGCAAAGGCTGCTGTCATTGTTGGGCTCTCTGTCGCCGTTGCGATGATCCAGCTTCTTCCGACCATGGAGTTTGCCGACCTGACGTTTAGAGCACAGATCACCTATCAGAAAGCCACCGAGGGGCAGTTTGCTTGGGAACAACTGATCACATTCCTCTACCCGAAATTCTTCGGCACGGCCGGCGCGGGTGGCTACAATTATCACGGGCTCGGAACATACTGGAACTACTGGGAGACGTGTATGTACTTCGGCATCCTCCCGCTGCTCCTTCTGCTGATGTCGCTCACCCTCATCAAGAAGAGCAAGTACATTCCCTTCCTCTGGGGCTTTGGGATCTTCGCCGTGCTGTTTGCGCTCGGGAATAACTTCGTGGTGCACAGGTTCTTCTTTGACTTCGTGCCAAGGTTCGACACGTTCAGGAACCCTGCACGCATGGGGGTGTTCCTTACTTTTGGCGCTGCGCTCCTGGCGGGATTCTCACTGCAACATATTCTATACGATCATCGCACACAGCAGGAATCGCGCCGGCTTCGGACCATTCTCCTCACAGGTACAGGCGTCAGCGTTGCGATATACCTGTTGCTCATATCAGGATCACTCGCCGGCTCATTTGAGTTCATGAAGGACAGCGCGACGTTCTCTTCTCTCAAGAAGGATGCTCTTCCAGCGCTGTTCATCACCGTTCTTTCCGGGATTCTTCTCCTCGTCTTGCTCAAAGGCACGACCGCCATCCGCTGGGCGGGACTTGCCGTCCTTGTCGTGCTGTTGATCGACATGAGCGTGTTCGGCGGAGAGCAGAACAATTCGAAGACGAACCCGGTTGACTATTTCAACCGCGCCAAGCCCATCGTGGACTTCATCCGTCAGGACAGCAAGGGCGAGATCGTTCGCGTGAACATGCGCAACCAGCAGGGGATGCTGATGGACCGGAACCAGGGACTGATGGACCGCATTATGCTGATGGAAGGATACACTCCTCTCGTACTTCAGCGATATCTACCCCCTGCACGGGACTGGTCGCAGCTCTGCGACATGATGAACGCCAAGTACCGGATTGCTCTCGACGAACAGGGCCAGGGCCTGACGCTCTCACGAGCAACGACGTACTTACCTCGGGCATACATGGTGTACGATGCTAGAATTCTCACCGACTCCGCGGCAATCTTCCAGTTCATGCAGAGCAAAGATTTTGAACCGGCACGCACTGTCGCCATAGATGTTGATCCTGGATTCAGGCCGGCGGATACTTCCTACACCGCGCAGTGGTCGGCACAGTTCGCCTCCTACAACCTGAACTCAATGTCGCTCAACGTTTCCACACCAAAGGACGGCTTCCTCGTCTTCAGCGAGATTTACTATCCGGGCTGGATTGCGTACATTGATGGCAAGGCGCAGACGATTTTCCGCGCCAACTGGAACCAACGCGTAATCCCGCTACCATCGGGTACCCATCGGGTCGATGTGCGGTTCGAGTCCGCTTCGTTCCAGAACGGCATGTGGATCACGCTGGCAACACTCGTTGTGTGTATTGGAGGGATCACCATTCCATCCCTCAAGAAAAAGAAAAACTCTGTAGAACAACAGGTCTCTTGATCATGTACTCCATCGTCATACCTCTGTATAACGAGCGGGAGACTATCCCCATGCTGTATGAGCGG
>CAYHRX010000429.1:0-3491 GCA_964359075.1 uncultured Chitinophagales bacterium | reverse complement strand
GGCTGACGGAGATTGTGCAACGCGGTGACATTGACATTGTCTTGAGCGCGTTAGTGGGTTTCGCCGGATTGAAACCAACACTTTGTGCAATTGATGCGGGAAAAGATATCGCTCTGGCCAACAAGGAAACGCTTGTGGTTGCCGGCGAGATTATCATGAGGAAGGTGCGGGAACGGGGGGTGCAACTGCTGCCTGTCGATAGCGAGCATAGCGCAATACTTCAATGTCTGCGCGGGGAAGATATCGATGATGTAGACCGGCTGATCCTAACGGCGTCGGGCGGACCGTTCCTGAATCTCAACAAAGAACAGTTCCACACTATCACCGTGCGACAGGCCTTGAACCACCCGACCTGGAAGATGGGGAACAAGATCACAATCGACTCGGCAACGCTGATGAACAAGGGCCTCGAAGTGATTGAAGCATTCTGGCTGTTCGGTCTCCCACCAGCGAAGATCGAGGTGGTCATCCACCAGCAGTCCATCATTCACTCGATGGTGGAGTTCGCCGACGGCTCCATCAAAGCGCAGCTTGGTATCCCGGATATGAAGATTCCCATCCAGTACGCGCTCATGTATCCTGAGCGGCCAGCCGCAGCGTACAAGCGGCTCGACTTTGCGACGTTACGACAGATGACGTTCCAGGAGCCGGACGTTGAGAAGTTTCCTTGCCTCTCTCTTGCGTTCAAAGCTCTGGAGACCGGCGGTACTGCACCGGCAGTGCTCAACGCGGCAAATGAAGTGGCGGTGCGGTTGTTCCTTGATGGGCGTATCACGTTCGACGTCATCGCCGTAATGATCGACGAAGCCCTCACCGCACACATCCCCATCCACGACATTTCGCTGGAAGACATTGTAAGAGTTGACAAGGAAACCCGTGAGTTCTGCCTCCGTCAATTGGTTGCAGCAGTACATTAGAAGAGGAAACCCTAGATGCAGTTGCTTGACACACTGTTTTACTTTGTTGTAACGCTTGGCATACTTGTGTTCGTACATGAGCTTGGACATTTCCTTGCTGCAAAACTGTGCGGCATGCGGGCAGAGGTGTTCGCTCTCGGCATGGGCAATCGGCTGTTCGGCTACAACAAGGTGAACGGGTTCACATTCTGGAAGCTGGATGAGTCGGTACAACTGGACGACCACACCGACTATCGCGTCGCGGCATTTCCCATCGGCGGGTACGTGAAGATCGCCGGCATGATCGACGAGAGCTTCGATACCGAGTTCATCGGCAGGTCGCCTGGCCCGTGGGAGTTCCGCGCCAAGCCCATGTGGCAGCGCATGATCGTCATCTCCGCTGGCGTGTTGATGAACATCCTGCTGGCAGTCTTTATCTTCTGGGGTATCAACTATACGCAGGGACGCAACATCCGCGATACAACGGAGATCGGCTATGTTGTCGAGCATAGTCCCGCCGCCAAGTCCGGCCTGCAATTCGGTGACAAGATCCTCACGATCAACGGAGAGAAGATCGGCCACTGGGATCTCATCCTGAACAAAGTCTATATCGAGAATAGCGGGCAGGACCTGCGCTTCGTGGTGATGAGAAGCGACAGGGAAGTAGAGCTGTTCCTCCCGCGTTCCTCGATCCCGGAACCGACTGACGTTGCATTTGGAATCATCCCCGCGCAGACCGAAGTGGCGATTACCGCCGTCGAGCACGGCATGCCGGCCGACAAGCTGGGGCTGAAGCCGAACGATGTGCTTCTCTCGTTGAACGGCACATCCATTGGATTCAATCAGAAAGTTGTTGACCTGGTCAAGGCAAACGCCGGAAAACCGATGAAGGTTGAATGGAGGCGGGGCACCGAGATCATGTCGGGAACGCCAACGCCCACCGACGATGGACGTATCGGTATCGGACTGGAGGCACGCTATGTCGGACCGGTGATAAAGCTAAAGTATTCTTTGCTCGAAGCGTTCCCACAAGGACTGAGAGATATTGTAAATGTCACGAGTCTATCGTTCCAACAGATTTGGCAGATGGTAACGGGAAAGATTGCATTCACCAAGAATGTGGGAGGGCCCATCAAGATTGCACAGTATGCAACGCAGAGTGCAGAACATGGCGTTGTTACCTACTTTGGTTTCGTCGGATTGCTGAGCATCAGTTTGGCGATTCTCAACATCCTCCCATTCCCCGCGCTCGACGGAGGACATCTGCTCTTCCTGGGGTATGAAGCAGTGTTCAGACGAGAGATCCCGGTGAAGATCAAACTAGTCCTGCAACGCGCCGGAGTTGCGTTGTTACTGGTGTTCATGGCATTTGTTCTCATCAACGATATCATCAACTTCTGATTCAGGGTTCAACCTCCACAATTCAGCGATTCCACAAGGGTTTACCTTCCGCAATGTGACGGCAGTCTCGCCGTGCCCCCCTGTGTTTGCAATAGTGAGCACATTTTCTTATACTTTCCCTCGACAACAGGTGTTGGGCCTGTACTGTAGACACTTTCAAGAGGGGGAAGTATGCGAAAGAGAAACCGATTCAATGCGATGTTGGCATCTGCCGTTTGCTGCCTTCTACTTTGCTCTTCCTACGCCGTAAGTCAATCCCCCAACATAGTGGTCTCACACATTGTTTCTCCGGTGAACCAGCTCTCCATTAGCGACATTGACTTCAAGAATTCTACTACACCGAAGTGGCTTTTCACAATCAACATAAGTGTAACAGGCGTCAGCGGTTTGTGGGTAACGATGACGGTAGAGGCCGGGTTTGAGCTGCCAAATAATGAGGACTTCAACAACGCGGTAACTTTCACAACAGATAGTTTCCTCGTAAACGGAACAAGATCGATATCAAATCTTGATCTCGATAGAACGATTCAGCTCAAAAGTTACCGGGTTGACAATACGGCGAAAAGACGTTTGGAAGAGTCTGCCCTGCCAACCGGACAGATCCCGGCAGGTACTTACACATTCAACATACGCGTTACATCCACAGACGGCACGGTATCCGCCACACCATTAACTCCAATCGTTATTGTTCTTTCCAATCCAACCACCATTGATTTAATATCTCCGATCGATGGAGATCAGTTTGTCGGTCAATTCCCGCTGTTCCAGTGGCAGTATGATGGGCCGTCTTCGCGGATATCTATTTATGAAAAGCTTCCCGGCCAGACGACATTGGAAGAGGCCGCATCCGGCGTGCCGCATTATTCAGGAGTGACAAGCACAAGATCACTGCAGTACCCGGCGTCCGGCACACGAATCCTCGAGCCGGGCAAATCATACGTCTGGTTTGTGGAAGGCTTGATCGGGGCCTCCGGCGGAACACAAGTGGGCCGCAAGAGTACCCTGCGATCATTCACCGTCACTTCCAATGGCGGGGCATCATTCGCCTCCATCCTCGATGAACTGTCACGAGCATTACCGCAGTACCAAGCGCTGTTCGACGAGCTACGTGCGCAAGGGTTCACCACTGCGAGCACTGTCCGGTTTATTGGGAGTGCGGTGTCGCTCTCCGAGGGGCTGAGGCTGGTGTATACG
>CAYHRX010000428.1:0-3505 GCA_964359075.1 uncultured Chitinophagales bacterium | reverse complement strand
GTCAACTGTCACTTCTTCCTCTTTTTTCCTCTTTCGGCAAGAGTATCGTCAATCCAGCTCAGCGCTGCCATCATGGATGGGAGACCCATTGTTGGCAGAGCAAGCACGGCGGCGTGGTGCAACTCATCCGGGCGCACACCTGCATCAAGCGCTTTGCGCACGTGTGAGTGGACTGCGCCTTCGAGCTTTGCCCCAATGGAGATGCCGAGTTTTACCAGCGCACGGGTTTTCTCGTCAAGCGGGCCTGCCGCGTGAACAGCCTTGCCAAGTGTTTCGTATCCCTTGGCAACAGAGGGGTAATCCTTCGTGAACTGCTGAAACCGTTTGGGTGGTTTGGACATGGTGAAAGCCCTCAAAAAGTGTTTATGAACGCCCCCAATATAGTTTTTCCCTCCCAGAGATGCCACGCGTGACTGAGCTGGGTAGTGTCTCAGTTTACCCGCCAAGTTGTCTGAGAATGGAGCGAGTTACCTCGTTAATGAAGACTCCTGAACAGTTCAGATTTTATTCTACCTGGGTTTGCCTTGCCCCTTTGCGTCTTGGCGTCTTTGCGTGAGACTTCAATATCGGATTTGAGATGCATCAGCCATATTGAAGTCGTACACAGAAGGATGTATATTATCTCCACCAGCACATCATCCACCAACATCAACAGGTGCACCATGAAGAAGATCGTCTTCGCTGCTATGCTTGCCTTTGCCTCCCTGGCTTTCTTCGCATTTACAGCGCTCGAACGCTCGACCTCCGATGTGTTAAAGCAGCTTGGCATTCCAGAGGCCGTGGCCAAAGACTGCATCTGGTCGAGTTTCAGTGGAGGATATTTCTCCTATCGGGGCGACCCAGAGATAAGGAGAACTCCAGCCGGCAAACGCGCTGCCGCCACGAGTGAGATTGCAGCATTCGCGAGAGCATTCACCCAATCCGCTGAGTTCAAAAGGAGGTACCTGGAGTACCGCGAATCAATGAAGCCGATCCCGCCCGAAGCTCCCAAGTCAATGGCAGAAATGAGGAGATCACAGAAAGAAGAGCTCCAGAAGAACATCCGCGAGACAGAGCAGACGATGAAAACCATGCCTGCAGACCAACAGGCCACGATGAAGGGTGTCATCGCTATGTGGAAGGAGCAGCTCAAGTCCATCGACGATCCGAACAACCCGATGTACAGCGCGCAGATGGACGAGATGCAGAAGCAGTCGTACGCAATGCAAATGGAAGAGCACAAGAACAAGCTTGCGGAGTGGGAGAAGAACTACCCCACGAGTCCCAACACGATGATCAAACGATGGCTGACAGAGTTTCTTGAAGTCTCAAAGGACGTCGACTTCAACGCAGCCCTGACGAGCAACGGCCAGGGGAAAAAGATGTTCGTGCGTTCTGACTACGAAAACAAACCTGCGAATTGGAAGATGTGCTACCGTGCAGGGAAGGAAACAGTTGGAGCCGGACGGGCATTCGCGAAGCAATGGCTTGATGATCTGAACAAGACTAAGTGAGGCGACGTACCCTCACATGGATATCCTCAACCGCCTCTCCCCTCGCTGCCTCCGCGATGACCACCCGCGAACGCGGCCCTACAATGCATTGCTTCTCGACTCCCAAAGCGGCTGGCTGTCCGGTAGTTCATTTGCCTGACTGGCAGGCATCCAATTTCTTTTTCCAAAAAGTCGTATGGCTATCTTCCCGCATCTGCAAACAGGCTCAGATACTCGTGGAACGTGAAGATCCTGTTCCGTCTCCCGCCCGTCGTCTCCCGCAGAATGCCAAGCTTCACGAAATCCTGAATGAACACATTCGCCGTCGCAGGGGTTACATCCAGCATGGTGCCAACATCGGCAGCTGTGACCTTCGGCGACTTGTAGAGATGGTTCACAAGCTGTTGCGCCCGTGGGAGTTTCTTTCCTAGTGTGATGAGACGGCGTGATTCGATGTCCTCTCTCAGCACCAGGATGCTCTTGAAGGTTGCGATTCCCTGTCTCGCTGTCTCTGTTACGGCAACGAGAAAGAACCTGATCCACTGCAGCACATCATTGGCAGTTCGTGCCCTCATGAGATTGTCGTAGTACACGGCCTTGTGCTTCTCAAAGTAGGCCGAGAGGTACAGCGTGGGATTCGACAGGATGTTGTTGCTGACAAGGTAGAGCGTGATCAGCAGTCGGCCAAGCCTTCCGTTCCCATCGAGGAACGGGTGGATGGTTTCAAACTGGTAGTGCGCCATGGCAATTCTCATGAGATCGGGCAATTGGATCCGATCGTTGTGGAGAAAGTTCTCCAGATCGCCCATGAGCGCAGCGACCTCGCTGTGATGAGGCGGAATGAACACGGCATCCTGAAGTGTAGCCCCTCCAATCCAATTCTGACTCTTCCGATACTCGCCGGGGAGCTTTGTCTTCCCCCGGACACCCGCCATCAGAGTTTTGTGTGTCTCTTTGAGTAACCGCGTGGAAATAGGAACATCGTTAAGTCTCTTGATGGCATGGTTCATCGCCTTGATGTAGTTCTGCACCTCCTGCCAGTCGTCCCTCTTTTCAGCATCCACATCCGCCTTCTTCATGACCACGTCTTCCATTTCCGTTCGCGTTCCCTCGATCCGGCTTGAGGTAGTCGCTTCCTTCACCACATGCATGCGGATGAAGATGTCGATATCGGGGATATGTGATGAGAACGCATTCAGCTCGCCTAATTTGAGATTAGCCTCAGCAAGAAGGGTATTGACCTTCGCGTCCGACCAGGTCCACTCCGAGTTGAGACGAGTCGGGGTGAAGCTCCTGTACTGGTATTGCTGTGTGTATGTACCCGCAGTGAATTGTTCGAGGGTCACGTGAATGTTGGCCGATTGAACTATGAATTCTCTTGTTTCAACGTGGTTGGTACAGACTAAAATAAGAAAATCCTTGTTTTAGTCAAAGCAAGATCGGCAATGCCGATGGTACGAGGCGGAGCAAAGTCAGAAGAGCATCCGCAAGTCGGAAAAGACCATGCAGGAAGGGAAACAGTGGAAGCCGGTCGGGAATTCGCGAAGCGTTGGCTTGAAGACCTGAGCAAGACAAAGTGAGGCGATACGAGCCACTTCAACCGTTCAATGATGCTGCGCCAAACTCTCCACCAGATACGGATCATTCGCAGGCAGCAGGCTGTGTCTTGAGAGGGCTTTGAACGTCAGGAGGAAGAAGCCTGCAACTGCCGCGGCCATCGGGCCCACCTCCCAGACGAACACCATCGGGTTCCCTTTCATGAACGGCGGCAGGATCATCCAGAACAGGTCGAGCCAATGGGCGATCATGAGGATAACACAGACGCGCAGCAGCGTGCTTTCGTTCTTCTTCGTCCAGATGGGAAGGAGTGTGAGGAACGGAATCACCCAGTTGAAGAGCACGTTCACAATTGTAAAGATAAGCCAGCCTCCCTCCTCACGCACAGTGTAGAAGCGCACTTCCTCCGGGATGTTCGCATACCAGATGAGAATGTACTGGCTGAACCAGATGTACATCCAGAATGTGCTGAAGGC
>CAYHRX010000427.1:0-3512 GCA_964359075.1 uncultured Chitinophagales bacterium | reverse complement strand
TGAGACCAACTTCATTGCCCCTCCCAAGTGCACCAACCTTGCAGATTACCTGACACGTGCGCGCCATGGTATTGCGATGATGCAAACCGAACAGGAACTCCGGTGGGTCACGGCGGACCTGTTCGAGCAGCTCCGCAAGGACAATATCCTCTATGCTGAGATCCGATTTGCACCCCTCCTTCACACACAGAAAGGTTTGACACCTGAACAGGTCGTGGAGATCGTCGACAGTGAGGCCGCCCTGGCTAGCATGGCCTCAGGAGTCGAAGCGCGCCTGATTCTCTGCACGCTTCGGCACTTCACAAAGGAAGAAAGCATGGCAACGGTGATGCTCATCAGCCGCTTTCGAGGGAGGCTGGTCGCCGCCCTCGACATCGCTGGTGACGAGGCGGGATATCCGGTGGACGCGCACATCCCTGCGTTTCGGCATGCCATGACCAACAATGTGCCGCGGACTGCACATGCCGGTGAGGCTCTCGGCTCGGCAAGTGTGTGGGAGACGTTGAAACACTTCCAGCCGACGCGTATTGGCCATGGCGTCCGCAGCATAGAGGATGCAGATCTTATCGAACATCTGAAGCAGACGCGCATCCACCTCGAGGTCTGCCCGACCAGCAACGTGCAGACGAATGTTATCGGGGCCATCGGCGACCATCCAGCATACAGAATGTTTTCTGCATGATTTTCGGTCGGGATCAATACCTACTAGCGGACGATCTAAAACGTCACCCTTGCAAACTAGTAAGATGTTCTCCACCGACAGTTCGGCTGGTCGACAGAACACTTCCGCACGTGCAACATGAATGCACTGGAAGCGGCGTTCCTGCCGAAGAAAGCAAAGCGGCAGCTTGCTGACAGGTTGCTCCTTGCATATCAGAGGCTCGAGGGTTCCTCATTTCATTGAGACGACACTCATTCCGTATGAGATCGAACCGCGCCATACACGCAGTTATCTGGGACTATGACGGGACACTGGTGGACACCCGACAGAAGAACCTGAACGTCACGCGTAAGATCTTGAGGAGTATTTCCGGAATCGACCCGATGACGATCCCTGCACTGCAGACCATCGACCAATACATGCTCGCCAACCCGAGGGCACTCAATTGGAGGGATTTCTACTCGAGGGAATTCCACCTGACCGAAGAGCAAATTGACGCCGCCGGGAGGGCATGGACCGAGTTTCAACAACAGGATACAACTCCCACCCCGTTGTTTGATGGGATCAAGGAGGTCATTGAAGCGCTTTGCCTGCTACCCCATGGGGTTGTCTCTCAAAACTCCAGGTTGACCATATCCACCGTGCTTCACGGGTGCGGGCTTCTTCCCTATTTCCGTGCAATCATCGGTTATGAAGAGGTCGACCTGCGGCGCCAGAAGCCCGCCCCGGATGGCATTCTCCTCTGCATCAAGGAACTGATGGGCTCGCGAGAAGGGCTCATCATGTACGTCGGTGACCATGAAACAGACGCAAGATGCGCTTCCAATACCGCGGCAGCACTCAGAGCCTCAGGGTCAGGGATTGAGCTGAGAAGCATCGGCATCCTGCATTTACCCGATTCCGATGTTTCAGGTTGGAGCATCAAGCCGGATTACGAAGCGCGGTGTGTGCAGGACATTGTAAGCATCATCCTTGACAAGTAACAGAACCCGCGCTCCGGTTGAGCGAAACACGGCTTGACAATGTGGTTCGTTTGCGCGATATATGAGCCAAGACTTCGAGCTCAGTCGATCTTTCAGAATCCGTTGCTTCTTCACGACATACTCGCCTGCGCTGAGCACGATCACCAGACGAGAACAAGCCGTTCATCACCATAACCTCAATCCTTATCTTCCCACTACCACAATAGGAGTCACTGTTATGGAAAAATCCGCCATACCTTTTGCTAACCTGTGCAAGACGGTGTTTACGGTGTTCTTCACCCTTTGCACGGTGTCCAGTTCCCTTTATGCGCAAGGCGTCACCACGGCATCGCTGAGCGGTGTTGTTACTTCGGAAAAAGGAGACCCGCTCCCCGTTGCAAATGTTGTCGTTGTCCATGAGCCCACCGGAACGAAATACGGTGCATCATCTCGCGAGACGGGAGCATATAACATTCCAAACATGAAGATCGGTGGCCCGTACACGATTACTGCATCACTTATCGGTTACAAAGGAGATAGTAAGCGCGATGTATACCTCAACTTAGGGCAGGAGGGGCGAGTTGATTTCCGCCTTGTCGAAGAAGCGATTCTGGGGCAGGAGGTTGTCGTCACAGCGGAAGTCGATCCCGTGCTCAACAGCGGAAGGACCGGTGCGGCAACCTATATTGACCGCGATGCAGCAAGAGAATTGCCGTCAGTTAAACGCAGCACGCGAGATTTGACGCGGCTTGATCCGCGAAGCGATGGTAACTTCAGTTTTGGCGGTAGAAACTGGTTGTTCAACAACATCTCTCTCGACGGTTCCTATTTCAACAATCCATTCGGGCTCGATGATCCTGCCCCGGGTGGACAAACGAGTGCAGAACCTGTTCCATTTGACGCGGTTGATCAAGTTCAGGTTTCTATTGCACCGTTTGATGTACGTCAAGGAGGTTTCACCGGTGCCGGTATTAACACTGTGACCAAAAGCGGCACCAATCAGTACAAAGCGTCGGCCTACAGTTTCTTGAGAAACGAAAGCTTTCTTGGCAACAAGGTGCGGGGTTCGAAAGTCATCGCAAATCCCAACCTATCATTCAATCAATCGGGCGTCTCTGTCGGCGGTCCGATAATGGAAAACAAACTCTTCTTCTTCCTCAACGCCGAGCTGGAGCGGAGAGATGATCCAGGCTCGAACTTTGTTGCCAACCGCGGTCAATCCGGGTTCGGCATTTCACGCGTCCGCGCATCGGCCCTCGATTCGATTCGTAATCGCATGATGACTGTGTACGGTTATGATACCGGACCGTACGAGGGATACATCAACGAGACGAACAACGAGAAGTTTATATTGAAGCTCGATTGGAATGCACACGAGAATCACAACGTCACGTTCCGCTACAACCTTTTGAATGCGCGGCGTGACCTCCCTCCACACCCGTTTGTGCTCAGCGCGAACAACACGGGCCGCGGACCGAACGAAAACAGTCTGCCGTTCCGCAATGCGGGATATCGCATTAACAACAAGCTGAACTCGTTTGCGCTTGAAGTGAACAGCCGTTTCGAAGGGTTTGCGAACCGGTTCTTTGCAAGCTACAACCGTTTCCGTGACAATCGTGATCCATTCAGCAAGCCGTTCCCGACAATCGAGATTTCTGAGGGAGGAGTAACGTACACCACGCTTGGTCATGAGCCGTTCTCGATACACAACATTTTGGACCAGGACGTGTTGCAGCTTACAGACAATGTGAGCTTCTATGTGGGGAATCACGTTATTACTGTTGGAGCGACGTATGAGAATTTCTCCTTCTTCAATGCATTCAACATTTTTCGGTATGGCGTTTTCTTCCTGCCCCCACCTGGAACAGTAGGAGGCTTCGGCGGTACTA
>CAYHRX010000426.1:0-3544 GCA_964359075.1 uncultured Chitinophagales bacterium | reverse complement strand
TGAAGTGCTCATACAACTCAAGCGCCAGAGGGTGCAGTTGTTCATCGAGGATGTGAACAAGATGCTTCTGGAGATGATGGTGCAGGAGCGCATCCCGGAAATCTACTTCCGCCTTGGTGAGACCATCTACCATTATATGATTGATGAGTTTCAGGATACATCTCCCATCCAGTGGGCGAACCTGAGACCGCTCATCGAGAACTCGCTGGCTCAGGGAGGCAGCAGTCTGTTTATTGTCGGCGATACGAAACAGTCCATCTACAGCTTCCGGTTTGCAGATTGGACGATCATGAAGCGGCTGATGCACGAGAACGAATTCCCTTCCGCCACGCACGAGTTGAAGTTGCTCGACACCAATTGGAGGAGCTACGGACGCATACTCGACTTCAACGCTGAGGTGTTTCAGAACATCATTCCTGACACTGAGTATGGAACCGCCTGCCAGGAAAGCGGTCTGGAGAAATCCGGCCAGCGAGTCCGAGCAGGATATGAAGGGAAAGGATATGTCGAGGTCGCTCTCTTCGCGGAAGACGAAGAGGATCTGCCCGAGCGATCAAAGCTTCTCGAGGTCGTTGCGGATTGTCGCACGCGTGGACATCGCCTGCGTGACATTGCGATTCTGACGCCGAAGAATGATGATGTGGTGAAGGTGAGTGGATGGCTGAACGCGGAGAGCATTCGCTTTATCTCGCACAGCAGTCTCGACATACGCACCAGAAGGATCACGGGCGAGATCATCACACTGCTGCAATTCCTCGATTCCCCCATCGATGATCTTGCGTTCGGTTCATTCCTGCTCAGCGACTTGTTTCAGGCAGTCCTGCAGCATCATTCTGTGCGCACAAGACAGGAGGAGTTGCATGCGCTCGTCTTTACATCCTACGTGGAGAAGCGGTCTCCCTTGTACAAGGTGTTCCAGGAACAACACGGAGACTTGTGGACGCGTTACTTTGCTGATCTGTACGGCACGGTCGGCTATCTTCCATTGTACGATCTCATCTCAGAGATCTACAAGGTCTATGATCTCTTCACTGTGCGGAGCAATGACGAAGGCACGCTGGTGAAACTGCTTGAGGTGGTGAAGCTGTTTGAGGAAAGTGGCAACAACAGCATCAAGGACTTCCTCACGTTCGCACTTGATCAAGGCGACGGGTCGGGGTGGGAAATGGATGTCCCGACAGTTGATGATGCCGTTACGTTGATGACAATTCACAAAGCAAAAGGTCTCGACTTCCCTGTCGTGATTGTGCTGTTGTATGATTGGAGACGCCAGGGAAGGGACTACTATGTTGAAGAGACTGAGGCTGGCATCAGATTGCTCAAGATTCAGAGTGACCAGCAGAAGAGGGTCCCCGAGTTGGAGCGCATCCACGCGTTCGAGCGCTTGAAGGATGAAGTTGATGAGCTGAACAAGCTCTACGTTGCGTTGACGCGTGCAAAGGAAGAGATGTACGTCCTGGGAGTTTATGAGAAGGAGAAGAGAGAGCCGTCGCGGTTCCTTCCTGAAAGCTACGCGGCCTGCCCGAAGCCAGGCGTTCAGCCGAAGGAAGCGGAAAGCGCCCGGGGTCTTCCGACGATGCATCACAACATCCGCCGGCAGTATGAGCCCGGTGCACGCGGCAGACTTGGCTTACTCGAAACCATGCGCGGCGAGTTCATCCACGCCGTTCTTTCCCATATCGAATTCGTGGACGATGATCTTGCCCGGCAGCTGGACGCAGCGTTCGAGAAGGCGGCTCCAGAGTTCGATCGTCATTTCTCGGTAAAGGAGGTTCGTACGACAGTGGAATCTTTCCTGGGAGACACGAAGGTGAGAGACCTCTTCGCTGCCAGGGATGGACGCTCTGTGCTGGTGGAGCAGGAGTTTGCCAGCGCCTCAGGTATGCTCTACCGGATGGATCGTGTGATCGTGGATCGGGAAGCGGTGACGGTGATTGATTTCAAAACCGGCGGCACCGAGATGGAAAGGGAATATCAGGTGCAGGTGAAGAACTACGTAACACTCCTTCGGGAGATCTTTGCCGAGAAGAGAGTCATCGGAGTGATTGCATATGTTGACAAACGTGAGGTGAGAGAAGTCGCATGAGCAAGGCGTTCATCATACCTCCAACCATGGATCTCGTTGAAGAGGTGATCGCCCATCTCACCCCGAAAGGGGCCGACTATTCCCGGAATCTCATCGTGTTTCCGGGAAAGCGTCCCGCGCACTTCGTGCGTAAAGCACTAGGGAAGAAGCTCAACCGAAGCTTCATCCCTCCGCTTCTGTACTCCATCGACAACTTCGTCGACTTCATGTACGCTGACCGGCTGGGCCTCTCTCATCGCCAGCTTCAGCCGGTTGATGCCGTCGCCATCCTGCATCCGATCTATCTCAATTCGCCCGAACGGTTCGGCGGGACAAGCTTCGACACACTTGATGCATTCCTCCCGCTTGGTCTAAAGCTCTTCGGGGAGTTGGAACAGCTCAAGATGGCGCACCTGCCTTCGCGGAAGCTTGAAGAAGCGATCAGTGGGGTCACGCTCGGCAACCTGCAGCCTTTGAGTAATGTGTACGCGTCGTTCTATGACGAGGTCAACAGACGAGGCTTCTGCACGCGGGCGCTGAAGTATGCCGTGGTTGCGGATTTCCTCTCGGAGGATCATCTCAGCTCATTTGATGCAATCGTCGTTGCCGGCTTCTTCGCCCTCACCAATGTGGAGAAGACGATCTTCCAGACGTTGAAGAGAATGGATACCGTGGTGTTTCTCTTCCAGCAGGGGAAGGGACTGGAGAAGCACCTGCAGGAGGTTGGGCTGAGGCCCAAACACGTTCCTGTAGGTCGGGTCGCCAGTCCAGCCAACAATGAGGTGCTCTTCTACCAAAGCCCCGACTCACACGGTCAGGTGTTCGCGCTGAGCGGGAAGATACAGGAACAGCGTAAGAACAGCGGGGCGTTGGATGAACGGACCGTTGTTGTGCTTCCTGCATCGGAGACGCTGCTTCCCATCTACCATCAGACGCTCGCGCTTCTGAAAGACGACGAGTTCAACATCTCGTTGGGATATCCTGTTATCCGGACGCCGGTGTATGGGTTCCTGCAGAGCCTTATGGACCTTGTCGGCTCGATGTACGACGACAAGCTGCACGCGCCGGACTATGTGAAGTTTGTCCTCCACCCTTACACCAAGAACATTCTTTTTTCCGGACGCTCCGATGTCACCCGCATCCTTTTCCACTCACTTGAAGAACATTTCGCCGGGGAGAAATCACGCACCTTCTTTACGCTCGAAGAGATTGAAGGTGAAGTGCAACTGCTCACCGACGTGGCGCAACGGGTCATTGCGTTGGGCGTCGATTGTTCATCTGCCCATATGAGGCAGCACCTCAGGACGATCCATGATCGCACGATCCGTAAACTGATTGGTGCCCCAACACTCGGCAGCCTCGCGCAGCGCTGCATAGAAGTGCTGATGTACGTCGATGAGGAGAGCACCGCGCAGCAACATCCATTATTCAGGCCGTACGTCGAGACGCTCATCGAATCGCTGGATGGCATCGCATGCT
>CAYHRX010000425.1:0-3552 GCA_964359075.1 uncultured Chitinophagales bacterium | reverse complement strand
TCCTTGTGCGGCAAATCGAGCAGGCGCTGATCGTTCGTGTAGGAGTGGATCGTGGTCATGTAGCCATGGTCAACGCCGAATGTCTGATGCAGCACCTTCACCATTGGTGCGAGACAGTTGGTTGTGCAGGAAGCGTTGGAGAGAAACTGCTCCTTGCCGGTAAGGACGTCGTCATTCACTCCAAGCACAATCGTTGCGTCAATCTCATCCTTTGCTGGAGCGGTGAGCAGTACCTTCTTCGCCCCCGCCTCGATGTGCTTCTGGAGTTGTTCGCGGCTGGTGAAGATGCCCGTGCCCTCGATGATCAACTCAGCACCCAGCGACTTCCAGGGGAGCTTTGCCGGATCTTTTTCAGCC
Organism: uncultured Chitinophagales bacterium; assembly: GCA_964359075.1. GTDB lineage: Bacteria > Bacteroidota > Ignavibacteria > UBA10030 > UBA6906 > UBA11986. Next base: position 3,195 of record CAYHRX010000425.1, on the reverse strand, counting down.
GTGATTTTGAACTTCTTGCCATCCACAACAATGCTATCGCCCTCGGCGGTCACCGAGCCAGGGTACTTCCCATGGATAGAGTCATATTTCAAGAGATACGCCAGCGTCTTGGCGTCCGTGATGTCATTGATCGCAACAACATTGAACCCGCCTTGTTGCATCATACGTCTAAAGACAAGTCTTCCGATTCGACCAAAGCCATTGATTCCGATGTTGACCGACATGCAATTCCTCCGAGTTTACAGGATGAGGTGAGAAAGTGTGACAGAACCAGTCAAATTCAATCAAAAACCCCGATTAAGGTATCAAGAAATGGTTTGAATGTCAAGAAACCCAAAGGTGGTCGCCATCTTCACAGTCGTGTCGGATCGAGATGACGATCGCCTCGACAATCAAAGTGATGTGGAGTGTTCGGCCATTGCCACGGAGCAAGCAATTGGCTTGGTTGCACCGCCCTTAATCAACACCTCCGCACACGTCTCAATCGTCGCACCTGTGGTGATAACATCATCGACAATCAGGAAGGTCTTGCCTTCGATGTCCGGACGCAGTCTCTCGTTCACGCTGAACGCGTCCCCAACGTTCTCTTTCCGCTCAGCAGCATTGAGCTGAGTCTGAGAGGTTGTGTACTTGTGTCGCTTCAGGAGGGAAGCGCAGACAGGAATGCCGGTCGCCGCGCGAATCCCTCTGGCAATGTACTCGCTCTGGTTGTAGCCTCGCTCGCGCAGCCTTGTGGGATGAAGAGGAACGGGGATGATACCGCCGATGGAGTTGTCCGGGAATTGGCTGCGCAGCTTTTGTCCAAGTCGGCGTCCCAGTTCAACGCCAAGACTCGTCATGCCGTCGTACTTGAGTTGGTGGATGATAGATTGGAGCGTGCCGTCTTTCTCGAAGTAGTACAGCGATATGAGATTGGAGATGTGAGATGTGGGGTGATCGGTCAGGCGTTCACGCATTTCCAGAAACAGGGAATCGCCCTCACCGACGGGCTTGACGGATAACCAGCATGAACTGCACACCCGGCTCTCACTGCCATCCATGACGGCTTCGCAGACGAAGCAAGTGGGCGGGTAGATGAATTCAAGGAGCGGACGAAGAATGGAGTGAAGGGGACTAAGCTTCGTTTGAACCTCCTATCGCAGTCTGGCTGTCCTATGAATTCAGGTCATGCTGAGCGAGTCCCGATGCTTCTCATCGGGACGAGTCGAAGCATTCTTTCCCATCGCCTCCAGCTTCGTAATCTCATCGCGCAGGTCGGCGGCGCGCTCGAACTCAAGGTCTTTCGAGGCCTTCATCATCTCAACCCGCAGCTCTTCGATGAGGTCCTTGCGTTGATCAGCGGTGAGGTACTTGATGACGCTCTCGGCCACCATCGGCATCTTGGCGCGCTCACGACGGGCGTCGCGGGCGGCCTTCACATCGGCCACGGCGGTTGCGGCAAGCACTTCGTTCACGGTCTTGTACACTGTCTTCGGCGAGATGCCGTGGTCGGTATTGTACTGTACCTGCTTGACGCGGCGGCGAGTCGTTTCCTCCATCATCCGCTGCATGGAGCCGGTGACATTGTCGGCGTACAGGATCACTCTGCCGTTGAGGTTGCGAGCAGTGCGCCCGGCTGTCTGGATGAGCGACTTCTCGGAACGCAGGAAGCCTTCCTTGTCCGCATCGAGGATAGCCACAAGCGAAACCTCCGGCAGGTCGAGTCCTTCACGCAGCAGGTTCACTCCCACAAGCACATCGAAGTGTCCCAAACGCAGGTCTCTCAATGTCTCCACCCGCTGGAGCGCATCAACTTCCGAGTGAATGTACCGCACTTTCACACCGATCTCAACGAGGTAATCGGTTAGGTCTTCGGCCATCCGCTTCGTCAGGGTCGTGACGAGCACCCGCTCCTTGCTTGCGGCCCGCGTCCGAATCTCCCCAATCAGGTCATCAATCTGATTCTTCACCGGCCTGATCTCAACTTCAGGATCAACAAGGCCCGTAGGACGGATGACCTGTTCGACGACGACGCCCTTCGATTTCTCAAGCTCATAGTCGCCCGGCGTTGCGCTCACAAATATCACCTGCTTCATCATCTGCTCCCATTCATCGAATGTCAGCGGACGGTTGTCCAGCGCGGAGGGAAGGCGAAAGCCGTAGTCCACCAGCGTCAGCTTGCGGGAGCGGTCGCCGTGGTACATGCCGCCGATCTGCGGGACAGTAACGTGCGATTCATCGATGACGAGCAAGAAGTCATCTGGGAAGTAGTCGAACAAGCACGCAGGCCGCGAGCCCGGCGGTCGCCCGGCAATGTGGCGGGAATAGTTTTCGATGCCCGAGCAGTAGCCGACTTCACGCATCATCTCAAGATCGAAACGAGTACGCTGTTCCAAACGCTGCGCCTCCACGAGCTTGTTTTGGCGGCGTAACTCAGTCAGCCGCTCTTCAAGTTCCTCTTCGATTCCTTTGAATGCACGGGCCAGGGTATCTTTTGATGTGACGAACTGCTTTGCAGGATAGACTACTTCATAGTCTGTTTCACCAAGCACCTTGCCATCGAGAGCGTTGATGTACGAGATGCGCTCGATCTCATCGCCGAAGAACTCGACCCGGATCGCCTCCTCATTTTCATACGCTGGAATCACTTCCACAACATCTCCTCGCACACGCATCGTCCCACGGACAAACTCGAAATCATTCCGCATGTAGTAGATATCGAGCAGCCTGCGGAGCAACTGGTTGCGCTCCAGCTTCTCTCCCTTCCTGATAACGACAATTTGGTTCGCCCATTCCTCCGGCGCGCCGATGCCGTAGATGCAACTTACCGATGCGACAACGATAACATTCTTGTCGCCGCTCAGGAGTGCACTCGTCGCACGCAGCCGCAGCCGGTCAATCTCATCGTTGATGGAGGCATCTTTGGCGATATAGGTATCAGAGGAAGGGACGTACGCTTCGGGCTGGTAGTAATCGTAGTAGCTGATAAAGAACTCCACCCGATCCTGGGGGAAGAAGCTCTTGAACTCACCGTACAACTGCGCCGCCAGCGTCTTGTTGTGCGACATGACGAGGACAGGCTTGTCAACACTGGCAATGACATTGGAGACGGTGAATGTCTTGCCGCTACCGGTGACGCCGAGGAGAGTCTGGTATTTGTCACCGCGAAGCACACCCTCCGTCAGTTGCCTGATCGCTTCGGGCTGGTCACCGCTT